>DASSZK010000251.1:0-10662 GCA_035702845.1 Acidimicrobiales bacterium | reverse complement strand
CTGGTAGGGAGGCACCTCGGAGGTGAAGCGCGCTCGCGAATCGACCGGGCATATGACCCGGATCCCGGCCTGCTCGCAGGTGCGCTGGTCGTCCTCGCCGAAACCGGGAGCCAGATGTACGATCCCTGTCCCTTCGTCGGTTGTGACGAAGTCGGCCGCGAGCACGACGAAGGCGTTTGGCTCGGATGCAAAGAAATCGAAGATCGGAACGTACGCCGAACCCGCCAGCTCAGTGCCTGCTACGGTGCCGACTTCCTCGACGTCACCAAGTGACGCGGCTAGCGTGTCCGCCAGCTCCACCCAGCGGCTTTGGGCCAAGACATAGCAACTGTCGCCTGCTCGAAGCACGCTGTAGGTGATCTCCGGTCCTACGGCGAGGGCCAGGTTGGACGGCAATGTCCACGGCGTGGTCGTCCAAACGAGTGCCTTGAGACCGCGACCGTCGACCAAACGGCTCAGCTCCGAACCGGGCCCCGGCGCAGCCATTTCGAACGCCACGACGACGGCCGGATCCTGGCGCATGCGGTACGCGTTGTCCATGCGCGTCTCAAAATTGGACAGCGGCGTCTCGCACTCCCAGCAGTACGGCAGGACCCGGTAGCCCTCATAGAGCAGCCCACGGTCGTATAGCCGGCGGAAAGCCCACATGACGCTTTCCATGTAGGGCAAGTCCATCGTCTTGTAGTCATTGGCGAAATCCACCCACCGAGCCTGGCGCTCCACGTAGCGCTCCCACTCGGAGCGGTACCTGAGCACCGATGTCCGGCAGTAATCGTTGAAGTTATCTATGCCGTACTGCTCGATGTCTGCGCGACCAGGCAGGTTCAACTCTCGGACCGCCTCCATCTCGGCGGGCAGGCCGTGGCAGTCCCAGCCAAAGCGACGGTCTACTCTGAAACCACGCATTGTTTTGTAGCGGGGTACGGCGTCTTTGACATAACCCGTCAACAGGTGGCCATAGTGCGGGAGGCCATTGGCAAACGGCGGCCCGTCATAGAAGACGAACTCCTCCGAGCCACTGCGCGCCTTGACCGACGCCTGGAAGGTCCCGTCTTGTGCCCAGTACGCGAGCACTCGCTCCTCGAGCTTCGGGAAATCTGGCCTGTCGATTACAGTGGGGAACGCCGGGCTCCGAGGGCCGTCCTGCTGGCGTGCACTATCGCCAGTGGTCACCCCTGGCTCATCGCCGAGGGTTCTTCGGCTCGGTTGCTGCTCGGAGGGGTTAGTGGGCACCCGACCATGCTAGGGGAAGACCCACCACGGCCCGCCAGCCATTAGGTTCGGGGCCCGCCAGCCATTAGGTGGGACCGGCGACCCATTAGGTCAGAGAGCCTCGCGGGACCCCACAGCACCCTCGACGTCGTCCCCGGCTTCGGGGTCGCCGTCCGCGTCGGGGTCGTCGTCATACTCGTCCTCAGTCGCCAGGCACCACGAAGCGTGATCCTTGCCGGGTTCAGCACCGCACTCGGGGCACGGTTCGGCCTCAGTCTCCGCTGTCTTCACAGCACGCTTCAAATCTCGCGCTTCCTCGAAGCGCCGATGCCGTCCCTTTTTCACCATGACTCCCGAAGCGAGACGTGCAGGACAAACTGCAGCTTACCGCCATCTCCGTTCCCAAAGGTAGCAGAGGTCAACGGTAGCGGATGATGGCTGGTGACCGGATGGGGAACCCTCGCCTCGCCCCAGTAACATAAGCCCGATGGCGCAGGAACTAGACGTCGAAGCCATGCTCTACCGCTTCCGCGAGCGAGCCAAGGCCGTCCGCCAACGGGGTCTCCCGCCCGTCGAAGGGCCTGAGCGCAAGCGCCTGATGGACCAGGCCAGGATCGACTTCATGGACTACGCCATGATCGGCGACGCCAATGCGGACCTCAAAGACGGTGTCCTCACACTGACCGTTGACCTCCGGCCGCGCCCATCCGATGATGGAGGCGCTCCGGCGGGCAGTTGACCCACCCGCCCTCCTGGGCGCTGCGGCCAGCGCTCCGCTCAGGCTGGCGCGGCTCGGTCTTCGATCAAAAGCCGCCCATGGCCGTCCAGCGCCAACGATGCCTTCCCCTCAGCCAGCTTACGGACCGGGGCCCCGACAAGGGGCCCACGCCATCCCCGCCCCAGCTTGGCGCCGTCGCGCCCGGAGAGGAACTCGACTATGTCGCTGCGAGTGGCGAGCAACGAAGCATCGACCTCCTCGTCCCTGCTCAGCTGAGCCACCCACGCCGACGCCAGGGCGACCGCCGGACGAAGCTCCTTGCTTACCTGCTCCGTCTGGGCCACATGCAACTCGCTCGGCGGGAGCTGGCGACCGCGGGCCACGGCGGCCATTATGTCGGCATCGGCACCACCCTTGAGATGACGAGCGTCCAGCCCGCGCGTCTCGCGCAATCCTGCCATGGACGTCGGGGGCGAGTGAGCGATCGACAGCAAGGCGAGGTCCGGCAACACCATGCGGGGGTGCACGTCGAGCTCCTGAGCCTTAACCTCTCGCCACGCGGCTACCTCTTGGGCGATGCCGCGGGAGACGCCCTGGAACTGGCGATTGTCCCGCAGCTTCCACCATGCCTCCGCTGGATCTGGAGGCCCGGTGGGTCTGGCGAGCATGGCTGCGCACTCCTCCTCCGCCCATGACAGACGGCCGCGCGCCCTCAGCTGCGAGATGATGACGTCAGCCAGCGCCAGCAGGTGCGCTACGTCGGAAGCGGCGTAGGACAACTGGGAGGCGCTCAGCGGACGGCGGCTCCAATCGGTGAGACGGTCTCCTTTTGCCAAGCGAAGGTGCAGGTAGCGATCGGCCAGCGAGGCCAGCGAGGCAGAGCCGCAGCCGAGGAACCCAGCCGCGACCTGAGTATCAAAAAGACGTGCCGGCAGCCGGCCGCAGTTTCGGGCGAGCACCTCCATGTCCTGCGTAGCTGCGTGAGCGACCATGAGCCCCGGCCCAGCGAGCACCTCGCTCAGTGCCGCGGGAGGGACCGCCTGCGGGTCGATCAGAGCGATACGCAACGGCTCATCGTCTGCTTGTTCCCATGCCACCTGTACCAGCGCCAACCTTGGCCAGTACGTGCGCTCACGGTGGAACTCCGTGTCCAGCGCATAGCGAGGGGCCCTGATCAGCTCCTGAACGAGGCGATCGAGCGCGGGCGTGTCGGTAATGAGCTCGGGCACGGGCACTGGGCGTGGGGTCTCGGCGTCGGGAAGCTGAACTCGCGACGCGTGGCCCTCCCGGGCGTCCACCTACTGCTGTCCGGGCTCTGACCAGGAGCGCAGTTGTGCCAGGCTGCGGGCGAGGATCCGGGAAACCTGCATCTGTGTCGCGCCGATCAAAGCACCGATCTGTGTCTGCGAGCAGCCGGCCACGAAGCGCAGGCGCAGGATCAAACGCTCTTTCTCCGTGAGCCTGGCCAGGAGGGGGTTCAGCATGAGCCGGCCTTCGACCTCGGCCATACTGTCGTCCCGGCTACCCAGCGCGGCCGAAATGTGCAACTCGTCACCGGTGGACACCATCACTTCGAGCGGCGCACTGTTGCGCAGCCCGCCCGCTTCGAGGGCCTCCAAGACGTCGTCGGCCGACGCCCCGATGTGCTTTGCCACCTCCCCGACGGTCGGTGAGCGCCCCAGTCCTTGGCTCAGCTCGTCCATCGCCTGCTGGGCAGCGATGTACAAGTCGTGGACGCGTCGCGGCGGCCGGACAGACCACGCTCGGTCGCGCAGATGGCGCTTCAGCTCACCGAGGATGGTCGCCGTGGCGAACGTCGTCAGCTCCGTCCCCCTCGAGGGGTCGAAACGCTCAACCGCCTTGAGCAGGCCGAGTAACGCCACCTGGTTGAGGTCGTCGATGTCCTCCCCACGCTGGGCGAAACGGCTGGCCAACGACATAGCCAAACCCTGGTAGGCGGCGATGACCAGGTCGAGCGACGCCGAGTCACGGTGCTCGTGGTAACTGACCAGCGCCTCTTGGACACGGGCCCGTCTCTCCTCAGCTGTCAGGTGCCCGGAGAGGGAGAGGGCCGACGTTGCCACGACTAAGAGTTTACTTGCCATCGCAAGCACCGCGAGTGTGGTCAGCCCCCATAATTCATGCGGGTGTCTTCCATGCGTAGCAGTGGCGCACTTTCGTCTTCTACACCACACCCCACGACTTCCCCAACAAAAATGCTGTGGTCGCCTGCAGGGACTTGAGTGCGCACTTCGCATTCCAGCCATGCCGGAGAAGCCGCCAAAATGGGGGCGCCTGTCAAACCGCGTCGAACCGGTTGGCCAGCCAATGTGGGCCCGTCATCTTGGGCAGGCTTGGTGAATGAGCGGGCCAGCACCCTGTCCTGTCTTTTGAGGAAGCAAAGGCTGAACACCCGGCCGCGTACGATGAGGTCGTGGCTGACTGCGTCAGTTCGAACTGAGACGGCCATAAGCTTGGGAGCAGTCGAAACCTGCATCGCCCAATTGTGCGTCATCAGGTTGGAACGTCCGTCGGCAACCGATCCGAGCAGGTAGATGCCTGAGGGCATACGCCACAGCACTCGCCTGCGGAGACGGTCGTACTCTTGGGGATCCACGCCCGGCGGGAAGGGGCCGACCAAAGGCACCGCTAGCCGCCCCGGGGCTGATGGGAGACGACGGGGCGGGCCGGCACAGGGCGGCACGGTTGTTTTAGCAGCGAGGAGGGCACTACTGAGGCGCCCCCGTGGTGTCGCGCCGGTCCCAATCTGGGTCCAGTTGGTGCAAGAACATGGCGCATCTGGCCTCCTCGTCCCCCTCACCAATAGCCCCGGCCAAGCGGCGCAGCGCGTCGAGACAGCGCAGGAAGCCCTGGTTAGCCTTGTGCTGCCAACGGACGTAACCCGATCCACGCCAGCCGGCCCCACGGAGGGCGTCGAGCCCGCGGTGGTAGCCCGTACGAGCAAAGGCATAAGCGGCAATAGGGTCGTCCTGCTCACAAATCTCCGCCAGCGATGCCCACGCGGCCAGGAAGCGTGGCCAGGTAGCCGCTACTTGGCCCAGGGCACCGCGACCGCCTTCGCGCAGCGCCTCGTCCAGAGCCTGCAAAGCCTCCGCTGAAAATGGGGGTAGAACGGTCTCTGGAGGGGCGTTCCCCAGCCTGATGTCAGACATACCCGCCATAGCGTAATGTCGATGGCGCGCGTATGTGCATTTTCGACGAGATCGCTGACGGCTCCGCGCCTGCGCACATGGTGGCGGACGACGGGGCCATCCTGGCTTTTTTGGACACGAGACCCGTGTTCGACGGCCACACCTTGGTAGTCCCGCGCAACCATTACGCCTCCCTGGCCGAGCTACCCGAAGACCTCCTCGCGCCACTTGTCGCTATGGGAAGGCAGGTTGCGCAGGCACAGCGCAGCGCATTGGGTGCCCAGGGGAACTTCTTCGCCCTGAACGAAGTAGTAAGCCAAAGCGTGCCTCATGTCCATCTTCATGTAGTCCCCCGCACCAAGGGGGATGGGCTGAGAGGGTTCCTATGGCCAAGGCACTACTACCAGGACCAAGCAAGTGCAGCCGCCGTCGCCGCCCGCCTGCGGGCCGCTATGGCGTAGCTCGAGGTTCTGAAGCGTAGGAAGGTTTAGAAGCGTAGGACTTGGGCCGGGCTCGGCAGCACCGGACCGGCGACCGTGACCCTGTCCCGGCCAGCGTTCTTAGAAACATAAAGCGCTTCGTCTGCCGCCGCCAAGAGTTGCTCGCCGTCCACTACAGCCTCTCCTTGACCTCCCTCGCCTAAGCGGCTCCCCTCACCTGGGCTCCCGTCGCCTGGGCCGCCTTGGATTGTCGCTAGACCGGCACTCACGGTCACCCTGGTAACGGTCTGGGTGCGGCTCACAGCCCTACGCATGCGCTCCACGACATTCAGTGCCTGGTCAGAGCGGCAATTTGGCAACACAACGGCAAATTCTTCGCCGCCGTACCGCGCCACGATGTCCACGTCCCGAAGCGCTGACACCATGGCGCCCGCCACCTCCCGCAGCACCTCGTCGCCGGCAAGGTGCCCGAAAGCGTCGTTCACCCGTTTGAAGTGGTCGACGTCGATGACGGCGACCGAGAGGGGTTCGCCTGAGCGGGCCGAACGAGACAACTCCCGGTGAAGTGCAGTCATGAGGGCGCGGCGGTTGGGCAATCCCGTCAGGCTGTCTGTGGCCGCCAGCTTCGCCACTTCCTGGCGCAGGTCCGCGTTGCTTAGAGCGAGAGCGGCGTGGGCGGTGAACCTGGTCATCATTTCGATGGAACGCTTGTTGACCCGCCGCCGGCTCAGTGGCCCGTACTCCCCTACCACCAGTCCTTGACGCTCAAGGCCTGCCTTGAGAGGTACCACCACCACATTGTGAGCGTCAGGTACGACGCCCGCTAGTACCGAGTCACGGTCGTCTGCGAAGCTCCTGATGAGAACTGGTCGACCAGCTCGTAGCGCTCGCTGTGCCACGGGTGCCTCCAGAGCATCCAGGCCGAGCGCCAGCGGCTCGACCAAGGTCTCCTCGACGTCACCCGCCACGGGCGCTCCGGGGGGCCCGAGCACTCGGGCCGTCCGAGCGGCACTGACACGCGCCTTGCGCTCCCAGATGACCACCGCCCGGCGCAGACCGAACGGGGCTGTCAGGCTGCGCAGGAGCACCGCGGCGATCTGAGAAGCGTCACCACCTGCCTCGATCGACTCTTCCATGTCAGCGGCCATCTGCGTCAGAGCATCCAGCTGTGCCTTGGACCGGCGCAGATCTCGCTCGGACAAGCCGGAGAAGTACGCGGTGCACAACGCCACGGCCCAAAAGCCGCTGATACGGACCGCGACGACCGCAGCCGAGGGCGTGTCGACCTGGCTACTCCCCAGCATCTGGCCAAGCGGGACCGCCAGGCGCAGGACGGTGATAGCCAAGAGGAGCACCGAGTCGCACAACGCCATGCGCACGCCGGTCCGGGGGCTCGCGAGCAGGGTTACAGCGATCAACTGGACAGTGAACAGCCAGATGAAATCGCTTTGTGCCCCTCCAGAGGGAACGGTCAGAGCAGCCAGATAGAACGAGTCGACCGGCAACAGCATGTGGCGGAAGGACGTGCGTACCGCTATCCCGGGCTCAGCAGGGCCGCCACTACGGCGATCCGAACGCGCTCTGACGCTGTCGGCCACCTGCCCCAGCAGGCAGGCAGCAAGGTACGCAAGGCTGAGCGGCAGGACTCTGCCTGTCGACATGCCGAGCTCGCCCGGTACCGCGACGGATGCGATTATCACCAGGCCGACGATGACCAGCCGCACGACCTGGAGCGCACCGAACCGCTCCTCCAAGCTGGTGTGCTCGCGAGGGGCTACCAGGCCCGGTTCCGGGCCGACCATCAGGCGGCATTGCACAGCTCGCAGGCTGCGAGCGATGCTTTCGCGCACTCGGCCGCGTCGGCCAGCCCTGTCACCCAGAACGGCCCTGTTACTCGAAGCCAACCGAGTTCTCTTCTCTCAAAGTGGGCGCCTCCGCCAGCCGCGGGTCGCGCCGGTCGATAAGCCACTGCACGACCATGAACACGGCCACCAGACCTCCCAGAGCGATAGGGACCGTCAGGACGGTAGTGGCCCCAATGCCGCCCGCCGACCACACGCTGCCAGCGTCGGCCGCCGCCGGGCTAGCGGCAAGTTGTCCCTCTCTCGGGCCCGTGCGCAGGCTGTGCACGGCCGGGCTGGCCTCGGTAGCGCCGGCTACGGAGTGAGCGGGGGCACTGGTCGTGACCGGTGCAGGCGACCCTGGCGCCGGCACTGCGGCTACAGCTGGTGCAGCAGTAAAGCCGACGCTCAAGCCCGCGACCAACGCGACGGCGCCCAAGCGGTACCGGGTATTGCGATGACGTTCCGCCGTAGGTCCCTCCTCGCAGGCATTCACGGCACTTTCGAGCCGCTCCAAAGAAGATCGGCATTAGGCGCAAAGTGCTTGAGGCGCCGGGGGATAGCGAAATCCTGGAGCTTCACTACGGTGCTGAACTATGCCTGCTTACGACCGTCTGGCGGGGCCACGGACGGTTACCGGAACGGCCTGCTCTTGCTCAATGAGCAATGCGCTGGCGGCGCGCGATCAAGCGGGTACGCCATCGGGCGGATTAATTGCAAAGGGCCGGGACCGGGACAAGATGCTCGGTCCCGGCCAGATGGAGGGGCTAATCAGTCGCCTGCTGCGACGGCCATCCTCACAACGTTGACGGCTTGTAGGCCCTTAGCACCTTCTTGCACCTCGAACTCGACTGGCTCGTTCTCCTCGAGGGTGCGGTACCCAGAACCCTGTACCGCCTTATAGTGAACGAAGACGTCGGGGCCGCCCTGCTGCGTTATAAAACCGTAGCCCTTTTCTGAACTGAACCACTTGACAGTGCCGGTTGGCATGTTTGTCCGTCCTTTCCCAGGCGCACGGGTCATTGCTGCTCCCCGCGGCCTCCGGCGCAACTGCCGGGAGGGACTTCTCGGTGGCCCGACGTTGCCCCTCAGCGATAAAATAGCAGGCTGGCTGCGTGTAACCAAGGGGTTCTCCGCGGCACCTCGCGCAGCGTCCCGGAGCCGCATTTTATTTGGCCGGGCACCGAACAAAGTTGGCGCAGAGCGCCAGGCCCCGGTAGTTTGCCTAGGGGGAGCCGATCGCGAGGCAACCAGCCTGCGCCCCTTTGACCGAAAGGAACAACGAGAGATGGAATACCGCCGTTTGGGACGGTGCGGGCTCAAGGTCAGCGAGCTGAGCTTCGGCTCGTGGGTGACCTTCGGCGACCAGGTCGGCCTCGGGCCCGCCATCGAGTGCATGAGCATCGCCCGCGAGGCGGGGGTGAACTTCTTCGACAACGCAGAATCGTACGCCGGGGGCAAGTCCGAGCAGATCATGGGCCAAGCCCTCGCTGAGCTCGACTGGCCGCGCTACAGCTATGCCGTGTCGACCAAGCTGTTTTGGGGCATCCACGACGACGTCAACACACGCAACACCTTGAACCGCAAGTACCTGCTACAAGCCGTGGATGCTTCCCTGGACCGCCTTGGCCTGGATTTCGTCGACCTGCTCTTTTGCCATCGTGCCGACCCCGCGACGCCCATCGAGGAGACGGTGTGGGCCATGTCGGACATCGTCGCCTCCGGCCGGGCTCTCTACTGGGGCACCTCCGAGTGGAGCGCCGACGAGATCAGGGCTGCCTGGGAGATCGCCGAGCGCCACCACCTGCGCAAACCGGTGGTCGAGCAGGCTCAGTACAACCTGGTGTCACGCCAACGGATCGAGAAGGAGTATGCCCGGGTCTTCGAGGACCTCGGCATAGGGGTGACCTCGTTCAGCCCGCTGGCCAGCGGGCTCTTGACAGGCAAGTACCTGGACGGCCGCCTACCCGAAGGCAGCAGGGCGACGCTACCGGGCTACGAATGGCTCCAGAGCGGCGTTCTCGACCCCGAACGCACCGAGAAGGCCCGTGCCGTCAAGGCGGTAGCGGATGACCTCGGCTGCCCAATGTCGCAGCTCGCCATCGCCTGGTGCCTGCGCAACCCCAACATTTCGACCGTCATCCTCGGCGCATCGAAGCCTGAACAGCTGCGGTCCAATCTGGCTGCGCTAGATGTCGTACCGCTACTCGACGAAGAAGTAGCCGAACGCCTGGACGTTATAGCCCCACCCCATTGATCGGACCGCTGTGCTGGTCGCAGTTGGGTCTCGTGGCGACCCGGTCTTGACGACGGCACAGTTACATACGCTCAGGGGCCTCGATCCCAAGCAGGTCGAGGCCCTGGCGCAAGACCGCACCCGTTAGAGCACATAGACCTAGGCGCGCCAGCCTGAGCTCGTCACCCGGAGCGCGCAGCACATTGCATCTTTCGTAAAAAGTCGTGAAAGCTGAGGCGAGCTCGAACAAATATGTGCACAGCCGATGCGGCGCATACGCCTCCAGCGCAGACGCGACAGCATCGCCGAAGCATAAGAGCTTGATGGCGAGTTGGCGCTCTTCTGGCTCAACAGGTGGGCGGGATGCACGGGCCGCCCATTCCGGCAACCCGCCGGGGCTCGCGCGAAGCCCGGGTACGCCCTCCGCATGTGCTCGGCGCAGGATGCTCCCGCACCGAGCATGGGCGTACTGGATGTACGGGGCCGTGTTGCCGTCCAGCGACAACATACGGTCCCAATCGAAGCGGTAGTCGCGCGTACGGTCCGTCGAGAGGTCGGCGTACTTGACGGCACCCAAGCCGACGGCAGAAGCGATCGCACCCAGGTCCGCGTCGCTCGGCTGGTCCGCGCTCGCTCGCGATTCCACCACGCTGCGAGCCCTCGCCACGGCTT
The DNA here is from genome assembly GCA_035702845.1 of Acidimicrobiales bacterium. Taxonomy (GTDB): domain Bacteria; phylum Actinomycetota; class Acidimicrobiia; order Acidimicrobiales; family Palsa-688; genus JAJZMF01. The sequence continues at coordinate 391 of DASSZK010000251.1, read as the reverse complement.
CGTCGAGAAGTTCGTCCAACTTCACGGTCGTACCCTGACGAGTACGGAACATCTTCCCGTCCGCTCCGAGCACATTGCCGAACCCGACATGCACCGCTTCGCAGCCGGCACCTAGCCAGCCCATCTGGCGGCTCACAGCGAAGACCATTTCCAGGTGCTCGCTCTGAGGAAGCCCCACGACGTACACCAGCAGTTGCGCGCCGAGCCGCTGCGTGCGGTCCCTCACGCCCGCGAGGTCGGTGGCTGCATAAGTAAAACCGCCTGCCGAATTCTGCACGATGAGTGGGAGCGGAGCGCCATCGCGGTTGGAGTGGCCCGGGGGGAACACGCACTTTGCGCCATCGCTGTCCACCAAGAGGCCCTCGGTGGCCAGTTCCTCGACCAGCACGGG
>DASSZK010000145.1:0-14993 GCA_035702845.1 Acidimicrobiales bacterium | reverse complement strand
TGAGATGTCGAGAACAGTGCGATCAACGCGGCGGCTACGACGCCTACCCCCGCTACAGTCCACAACACCCGCCGGCCACGTGCCGGGACCTGGCTCGGCTCGACCCCGCTCATGCCGGCGCGCCCACGGGCACCGGCAAGTCAGCATCCGCTTCTACCGGCGGGGCGGGCCCGGCGGCGGGCTGCCGGCGGCCCCGAGAGGGCAAGAGCGCCACCACGCCTCCCAGGACAGAGATCAAACCACCCGTCCAGAGCCAGATCACCAAAGGCTGCACCGTCACGGTGATCTGCGCCGGCGAGCCCTTGGCGGGCAGGGCCGTGAGGGCCATGTAGACGTCGCGCACCGGAGTCGACTGCACAGCCGGGCTTGGCACCGCCTGGGTCGTCATAGCGAACTGCTTTACAGCTGGGTAGTAGTAGTGGCCGTCCAGCTCCACCTTGGCAACTTCGGACGAGCTGCCAGGTGTCTGCACGGTCGTCATGCCGCGGAACACCAGCCTGTCGCCTTGGTAGGTGACCGCCTGGCCGTTTTTCAACGAGAAAGCCTGGCTGTGGGCATACGCGTGGCTGGCAGCGAAAGCCACAGCGATCACGACGATCCCTACGTGCACGATCATCCCACCGCCAGTGCGCCCCGCCAGCGCAGCCAGCCCACCCCGCCGGGCGGTCAAGACCAGCTGGCGGAGGGCCGAACCAGCAGCAAAAGCACCGAGCCCGAACACGACCAGCGGCCACAGACCACGCGCCCCACCCAGTACACAAGCAACAACCACCGTGACCGCCCCGACCGCGGGCCACAGCAGCCGTTTTTGCAGCAGCTCAGCCTTGGCGTGGCGCCACGGGAGTGCCGGCGCCACCGCCATCAAGAACAGCAGGCACACCACCAGTGGCATCGTCATGGTGTCGAAAAAGGGCATGCCCACGGTGGCGGTCTGACCGTTGACGGCCTGCACCACCAGGGGGAAGACCGTGCCCACCAGGACCACCAGAGCGAACGCGGAAAACACCAGGTTGTTGGCGAAAAATGCACCCTCTCGGGACACAGCTCGCGTTGGCTCGGCGCGGCCTCTCAGAGCGTCACCGCGCCAGGCCAGCAGGCCCAGGCTCACGGCCACGACCAAGCCAAAAAAACCCAGCAGCGCCGGCCCCACGCCGCCGTCGTTCGTAAAGGAGTGGACCGACTCCAGCACCCCCGACCGGGTAAAGAACGTCCCCAGCATGGTGAGGCTGAAAGTGGCCAGTACGAGCGCCAAGTTCCAGACCTTCAACATGGCTCTTTGCTGCTGGACGACGGCGGAGTGCAAGAAGGCCGTGGCCGTGAGCCATGGCAGCAGCGCCGAGTTCTCCACGGGGTCCCACGACCAGTACCCGCCCCATCCGAGCACTTGGTAGCTCCACCAGGCGCCGAGCACGAGGCCACCCGTGAGGCACGCCCAAGGGAACAGGCTCCAGCGGCGGGTCTCAGCCAACCACTGCGAGCCGGAGCGCCCGGTCACCAGGCTGGCCACGGCCAGGCAGAACGGGATGGTGAAGCCCACCAGGCCCATATAGAGCAATGGCGGGTGGAACGCCACGAGCACCCGGTCTTGGAGCAGGGGGTCCGGCCCCGGGCCTTGCGTCGGCACCACGCCCTGCGCCCGGTCGAAGGGGTTCGACGCCAGCAACATCAGCGCAAAAAAGAAAGTGGCGACGCCGTACCCGCTCAGCTTGGCCCACAGCACGAAGGGCTCGTCCGCCCGCTTGCGGTAACGCACCCACATCGCTCCGAGGTAGCAGGAAAGGACGAGCACCCAAAGCAGGATCGAGCCGGCCAGCGACGACCACATGGCTGTAATGCGGTAAAGCAGCGGCGTGAAGGTGCTGTCGTTGTTGTCCACGTACGCCAGCGTGAAATCGTGGGTTATCAACGCTCGCTGCATGGCGATGGTCGCCACCACCGCGCCTGCTAGCACAAGCCAAACGTAGGGCTGGGACGCCCGCACCAGGTTGGGACGCCTGCGCACCAACCCCAGCAGGAGGGTCACGGCCCCGGCCACGGCACCGAGCAAACCAAGCACGATGCCGCTCTGGCCGAGCGCGATGTTCATGCGCTGCTCCCCGAGCTGCGACCAGGCTTCTCTACATAGCTCGACCCGTGCTGCACCATGATCTGGTAGCTGGAAAAAACGTCACCCTGCCAATGCCCAGCCAGGACAACAGGCATGCCAGGCTTGAACAAGCTCGACGGCGACCCGGTGCTGACCACGTCGACCACCGCCCCATGCGAGGTGATGTCGAACCGGAGCAGCCCACCCGCCACGGTGCGCACGTCGTCCATGACGTCACCCTGTATGCGGAAGTCCTTGGTGCCTAATTGCGCCCGCTGGGCCACGGCCTGATTGGCGGGGATGTAGTAATCAAGAGCGTCAGTCAGGCCCTTGAAGGTGAGTAGGCCCAGAGCCACCACCACGACCGACCCAGCCACGATCTTTTGCCGGCGGCTCGTAAAAGAACGGCGGCGGGACACGTTCAGTTCCACTGGTCGTCTCCCAGAGCGCGCCGCAGCGCCCGCCCTCGCCGCAAGGTCCGCAGCGCATAAAGCGCCAGCAGAACTCCACACGCCGCCCAAGCCCCGACCACGTAGCTCATTGCTCGCCCACCCGTACCATGCCGGACAGCTCTGCCCGGCGGGCGGCCAGCGCTGCGCTCAAGCCCTCGTTCTCGAAGCGCTCTTCGAGCATCTCCAAGCGGTACCGGTGCACCATCATCCAGGCGAACACAAGCCCGAAGGCGACGAACGACTCGAGCATTGTGGCCAGCTGCCAGCCGTGCACGGTCGGGCCGGGCTTGAACAGCGTCGTGTTCTGGTGAAGCGTCACCCACCACGCCGTGGCGTAATGGTCCACCACGACGGTGAGCAACATGAGGATCGCCACCATTGACGAGACCATGGCACGACTGTGGGGGTTTTCCACGGACCGGCGCAGCGCCAGGTACCCGAGCGACATAGCAAACAGCACAGCGGTGAGGGTCAGGCGGGCGTCCCAGGTCCACCACACACCCCAGGTAGCCCGGCCCCAAATGGAGCCAGTGACCAACGTCGCCAAGCAGAACACGGCGCCGACCTCGGCCCCGGCCACGGCCAGGCGGTCCCAGCGCCGGCTGCGCAAGCGCGGCCACAGCCAGGCGATGCTCGCCAGAGCACAGATGCCAAAGCCGGCGTAACACATGGTGGCCACGGCAGGGTGCACGTACAGAATGCGCACGAACTGCCCCTGCACCTTGTCAGGGGGGCTGACCCACAAGCCCCACCAGGTGGTCACGGCCAACGCGACCAGGGCAGACCAGCCCAGTACCCGGCTGAGGCGAGTCGAAGACGGTGCTACTGGCTTCTTCACGCTTCCTCCATCAAAGCCCCAAAGCCGAGGACTCCGCCAGCCAGGTATATCGCAGCGAACGCGCCTAACACGCCCAGCCAGCGCCAACCGTCCCCCGACGACAGGCCCAGCGCGCAGCGCCACGCCTGGGTGCCGGCCAGGACCACCGGCGCCAGCACAGGCGCCAGCAGCAGCGGCAGCAGTGTCTCCCGAGCCCTCAAGCCCATCGACAGTGCCCCGTAGGCGACCCCGGCGGCAGCGACGCACGCCGTGGACGCCAGTGCGCTCGCCACCAGCAGGCCCGCGCCGGCTAGCTCCGTATGGAAAAGCACGACCACCCCAAGTGTCAGGAGCGCCTCCAGGGCAATGAGCTGTACGGCTACTGCGGCCGCCTTCCCGAGGAAGATGCCCGCCGGCTGCAGACCGGACAGCCGCAGGTTGTCCATGGCCCCGTCGGAGGTCTCTACAGAAAAGCTGCGCTGCACCGCCAGCAGGCCGGCGAAGAGCACCGCCATCCAGAACAGCCCGGGCGAAGCCTGCTCGAGCAGGGGCCGCTGCTGGTCGAAGGCGAAACCGAACAGCAACAGCACTACCAGCGCGTAGGGCACCACCTGGTTCATGGCCACCCGCGACCGCCGCTCGATCAGGAGGTCCTTGGCCGCCACCACCAATGCGTCACGCCACACTGGCAGTACCGGCACCCAGCCCGACCAGCGCGCCGGCCTCCACGACCATGCCCGCCGACATGGCGACAGTACGTGCCCCGAGCGGCGCCGGCCGCTCCTCGTGGGAGGCGAACACCACGGTCGCGCCCCGGGCGGCCTGTTCGCCCAGCACGGCATCAAGCATGTCGCGGTGCTCGGCGTCCAGCGCGGCGTGGGGCTCGTCAAGCAACCACAGCCGAGGGGCCCGCGCCAGCAAGCAGGCGAGGGCCACCCGCCGGCGCTGGCCAGCCGAGAGCCGCCCAGCCGGGACCTGGGCCAATCGCCCCGTGACACCCAGGCGCTCGAGGGCGCGTGGGGCAGCATCTTTGGCCAACCCGGCCGAACGCAGGGAGAACCGGGCATTCTCCAGAGCTGATAGCTCCTCGTACAACCCGTTGCGGTGCCCGAGCAGCCCTAGCTGAGGGCGCAGCTCCCGAGCGTCAGCCACGGGGTCGAGCCCAAGCACAGCCGCCTGACCGGAGACGACCGGCACCAAGCCGGCCAGGACGCGAAGCAAACTTGTCTTGCCCGATCCGTTCGCACCACGGACCATCACCACCTCGCCCGGGCTGACGTCGAGGTCGGCGCCGGCGAGCACGGGGTAACGGCCCACCAGAGCCACGGCGGCGCAAAGGTGGACAGAGGGTTCCATTGCCGCCGCTAGAGCCTACCCGAAGGGTTAGGAGCAGCTGTTGTGAGTGACGCTGAAGCCGCCGGGAGCCCCCGCGCCGCCCGAGCCTCCCGAGCCGTACGGGCCCGGGTAAGCCAGCTCCCTGCCATAGGGGACGCCCGACGAGCTCATGGCCTCGGCATAGTTGGAATAGCTCTGCAGCGGCCGGCCGTTAGCGCGCGCCGACACGAAGCTGAGCCGGCCAAAGTTGGTGAGGTTGGCGTAAGAGGCGTCCGCCGACGTGCACCGGGCGAGGCAGGGTCTTTCGACTATGGCTTCGGCGGTAGCCAAGGTGGCGCCGTTGGTGCTTTTTTCCACCCCTGACCACGCAGCTCCAGTGAAGTCGTTCTCCATGAAAAATGAGAAGCGGCCGCCACCTAGATAGTGGACCTCAGCCGTGAAGCGCCTGCCCACAGTCGCATAAAGCGGCACCGGCACCATGCCTGCCGGCGTCATCTCCCACCACGCCTGGTGCTGGCCTATCCCGGGAGTACCGACTGCAGTCCCGTCCTGGGCGAGCGCAGGCGACGCGTAGCCGCCAATGCCCGCCCAAATGGTGAGCGACGAAAATCGGCACTTGCTCGGACGGACAGCCGGCTCCAACCAGGTGCTGGTCGTCCTTATGTACCGGCCCCCGTAAGCGACGTAGCCGGCCCAGTGGTCCGAGTAGTCGGGGACACTGCTGGCAGCGTGAGCTTCGACCACGCTGAGCGACGGCGGAGCACCGACCATGTGCAAACGGGCCATATCGTGGCGCCAGGCCCGCATGCCCGAAGCCGGCCGTTGAGGCAAGCCGTAGCGCGCCAGCTGTGCCGGGGTGGCATGGAGCGGGCGAAATCCGGCAGGCGGGGATCTATAGCTCAGCATGGAGGAGCCAAAGTCGTACTGGTACAGACCTGCACCAAGAGCACGAGCTTTTGCGGTGAGGCACTGTTTCGCGGTATTTGTGCAAAATGCCCCCGCGCTTCGCACCCCCGCCGCACCGGCAGCCGCCGTAGGGGAAGCGGCCGTAGGGGAAGCCGCCGTAGGGGAAGCCGCCGTAGGGGAAGCCGCCAAGATCCCCACCAAGAGTGCGACTTTGCCCCGATTTAAGCGAAAAACCACCGGTTCACCCTCGGCTCAGAATTACCAAGCCATCATCGGCATAACCGCGCCCGAGGTGAAGGCGCTCGAGGTGAACGCGCTCGAGGTGAACGCGCTCGAGGTGAAACAGCGCGCGCGGCTTTACAGCGAACCGAGGCCGAGGTGCTCCAGAGCGCTTTGCGACCACGACGACACGACTGACACCTGCTGGGTGACCATAAGCACGCCCAACGCCGCAAGCACCAGACCGGCCACCACCGACACTGTGCGGGCATGGCGGCGGGCGACGGCCAAAGCGCCCGAAAGGCGCCCCAATGCCATACCGGTGACGATGAACGGGACACCGAGCCCGAGCGAATAGGCAACGAGCATGGCTTCACCGCGGGCCAGCGTCCCCGCGCTGGATGCCAGCCCCAGGACAGACGCCAGTACCGGTGTAATGCACGGAGTCCAGCCGAAGGCGAAAGTCATACCCATGACGGGAGCCGCCCAGGGGCCGAGCCGCGACGGCCGCACGGAGATACGCCGCTCACCCTGAAGCCATGGCAAGCGGACGACGCCGGCGACGAACAGCCCCATCACGATGATGAGAGCGCCGGCGACGTACTCGAGCACCGCCCGGTGCTGGCGCAGGGGGACCGACGCCGCACTGGCGGTCGCCTCGAGCAAGGCGAACACGAGCGTGAAGCCGGCGACGAAAAGCACAGTCGAGCGCAACAGGCGCCGGCGGCTGGCGCCGTCGGCCCCAGAGTCCAGCCCGACGCCCGACATCATGGACAAGTAGGCGGGGACCAGCGGCAGCACGCACGGCGACAGGAACGACACGATGCCCGCCCCGAAAGCGATGAGGAAGCCCAACGGCGAGTGAGCCAACGTTCCAGTGCCAGCCACCCCGGCCACACCTGCGATCCCATGCACACCCAGGTTCCGGATCCCCGGTAAATTTGGGATCCCGGCCACGCTCGACATACCTACGAGTTTGGCTCAGGCGACGGGCCGGCCGCGCAGAGCGCTACGTCCCTAGCGACCGGTTGACGGCGTCGAGCACGGCACGTGCCGCGGCGTCCGCAGGGGCCCGCCCGGTGGCTACTCCACGGCGCAGCTCGCCCGTGGTGCTATCGCGCAGCACCGCCAGTACGCCCGCACCCCAGTCCGAGGGCAGGGCGTGGAAGCCGACCACTTCGTACGGCACATGGCAGCCCAGCCCGCGCAGGGCTTCGAGGACCGCCCGGCCCACCGCAGCGGTGTCGCCGGCCACAGCGCGCGCCGTCTGGCGCTGCATACCTCGGGACAACTGCACCTCTATGGCGGCACCTCCGTCGCTCGGCAGCACCAGGACCAAGCGAGCCCGGCCGTTCGGGGCGGGGGTAGGGGCCTCCTCGGGGGGAGGGTCGTAGACCCGGACTTCGGCCGGTCCCTCCATGTGGTTCACGACGCAGCGTGCCGCCTCTTCGCGTACGCGGGCGTGGTCCGTCCCCGGCGATACCACCAGCTCGATGAAATGGCCCACCTCGTCGCCCGAAAACGACACAAATGCCACGCCTGGCAATTGGCGCAGTTCGAGCTCGAGGGCGTCTTTCATGGGGGTGCGCTCAATCCGACGCTCTAGGCGATGGTGGCCTTGGCGGCGTACAAGCGCTCGTCAGCCAACCCCGTGAGGGCGTCCGGGTCGTCGGTGTCAGACGGGAAGCATGCCACCCCGACCGAAAAACCAACTCTGGTCTCAGGCACAGCCTTCTCCAACGCCCGCTCCAGGCGACCGAGTATGGGCGAGAGCGACGACACGTTCTCAACCCCGACCACCAGGAGGGCAAACTCGTCACCCCCGAGCCGAGCGGCCACATCGCCGCCTCGCAGAGCGGCCCGCAGCTCGGTGCCGACAGCCCTCAAGGCTGCATCTCCCGAGGCGTGGCCATAACGGTCGTTTACGAACTTGAAGTCGTCGAGGTCCAGCAGCACTAAGGCGAAGGGCCAGCCATAGCGGCGCGCCCGACTAACAGCCTGGTCGAGCAGTAGCTCGTAGCTGCGCCGGTTTAGCAACCCGGTGAGGGCGTCGTGGCTCGCGTCATGCTCCAGGAAATCCAGGCGCAGGGCTAGCTCGACCAGGCTCGTGAGCGAGGCACGAAGCACCGGGCCGACAACGGGAGGATCCCCATAAACCCCGGGGCGCCCGTTGAGCGCCGTGCGCAAGTAGGAGGGCAGCGGCTTGGCACTGGTTGCGAGGGGAGCACGGCCCAACCGGAACACCTGCGGCCGGTCGTTGTGCTCGACTGTGACGACCAGATCCCGTAAGCCATATCGAGCGGCAACGATTTCGAGTGCCTGGTATATGAACTCCGTACCGCTCTCAGCCCGCACCAGCAGCCCGGGCAGCTCTCCTATCGCCGCGTCGAGATCAGGTACAACGACTTCCGAGGCAACCGCCTGAGGGCCCCCCGGGTGATGCAGGGTTGGGAACGCTGCCACCGGGCTTGTGGCCTTCTCAACCGAGGCGGCGGGTGCTGACCCGGAACGGGCAGGAACGCCGTGACTGGCGTGACCGTGGCGCTCTGGGTTCACCTCATCCGGCACGCCCCCGCTGTACTGGCCTACGCTCGGGTGCCCCACTCCGCCCAGGCCGGCCCCGCTGTATTGAGCAGCGCTGTGCTCGGCGGCGCTGTATTGAACTGCGCCGTGCTCGGCGGCGCTGTTCGGAACTGCGCTGTGCTGAGCTGTCCCGGGCTCATCCGAACGGCGCTCGACTTCGGCTCGCGCGGCCGGGCCGTGCCCAGACAGCTCCCAGGCGGAAGCCCGAGCCGCGTGACCCAAAGCGAGTAGCGGCGTTGGCGCGCCGGCACTCTCTTGTGGCTCCCGGGCCAATGATGGCCCGCTCGACTCGCTGGCTGGGGTATGGAATGGGTTCACAGGCGTGCACCTCGGGCAACGGAAGCCGACGAAATGGTGCTATCCGGGCGCAACCGTGTTCGCAACCTGCAGTTTCGAGGACGGTTGGCCCTGCGATGGCACGATACTCAACTGCCATACCCCGAGGCCTTACTCGACTACGAAATACCACGCGACGTGGCGCGCCGATCCATTTTTGTGGTGCCAGGGGCACACTGAGAAGCGGGCGCTCCCTAACCCAAGACGGAAAGGAGCGAGTCCGCCGAGCTGACGTCCAGCCCGGTCCCCTCCTCGACTGCGAGGTGGGTGATGACACCATCTTCGATTACCGCGGCGTAGCGCTTGTTGCGGGTGCCGAGACCGCCCTTCGAGAGATCCAAGTCCAGGCCCATGGCGCGGGCGAAGTCAGCACTGCCATCAGCCAGCATGGCCACCTTGCCTTCGGCGCCCTGTGAACGTGCCCATGCCGACATGACGAAGGCGTCGTTGACACTGGTGCAGAAAATGCGGTCTACACCTTTGGCCCGCAGGTCGTCGCCCCGGACCAAAAAACCTGGGAGGTGAACGTCGGAACAAGTTGGCGTGAAGGCGCCGGGCACTCCGAACAGCACGACCTTGCCCTTGCCGAGCACGTCGGCCGTGCTCACGAGCTCGGTCTTGTTGTCGTCCACCATCTTGAGCTGGACATCAGGTACGCGGTCGCCGACTGAAACAGCCATTAGGAAAATCCCTTCCTCGAGCGCAGGCTCCGGCTGGAGCTGGGAGCATCCTAGTTGTCGGGTGCCCCGATCAGTCCGTGCCCCGATCAGTCCGTGCGCCGGTCCGGCAGCCGTGGGCCGGCAAGTCCGTGGGCCGGCAAGTCCGTGGTGCGGTCGGTTCGCGGTGCGGTCGGTTCGTGGTGCGGTCGGTTCGCGGTGCGGTCGGTTCGCGGTGCGGTCAGTCCGTACGCCGGAACTCCAGCGCGGCCACGATCACAAAGGCCAAAGCCATGACGGCGACGACGGCGATCTCCAACCCGAGCGGCACATGCCAACCGTCCCAGGTAACGCCCGGTACGAGCTTGGCTATGACACTGGGCGGTACGCGGTTCAGGTGCTCGAAAACGGCCTTACGGATGGGGTCGACCGCATAGGTCAAGGGGTCGATGCGGGTGAGGAAGCGCAACCAAGCAGGCAAGCCGGTCAGAGGGTACATGGCGCCCGAGAGGAAGAACAGGGGCATCACCAGCATTTGGGTGACGGCCATGAACGACTGGAACTGGCGGATGCGGGCGGCCACCACCATGCCGAACGCCGTGACCGTAAGCGCCAAAAGCAACAACTCACCGAGCATGGTCAACATGAGGACCGGGTTATAAGGGACCCCCGCCAGCCCGGAAATGCAGATCATGAGCACTCCCTGGACCGACGAGACCAGCGCCCCGCCGAGGCACTTGCCCACTACCAGGGACGTCCGGCTCACCGGGGCCACCAACATTTCTCGAAGGAACCCGAATTCGCGGTCCCAGACAATGGACCCGGCAGAAAAGAGCGCCGTAAACAACACCGACATCGCGGCGGCACCGGGGAAAAGGAACGTGCGCAGGTTGACGTTCCCGTGGAAATGGACCAGGGTGCCCAAACCCGACCCGAGCACGAAGAGGAAGAGGATGGGCTGGAGGATCCCGACAACGACACGGAGAGGGTCCGCGCTGAAGCGGATCGCCTCCCGTCTGAGCACGATCGACACGGCGCGCAGCTCGTGAGCCAGGCCCTTCGACGCCAGAGGGAAGCCTCCGTCGCCAGATAGGGCCCGTGCCTCGGTACGCTCTTGGAGCGCGGTCATCGCGACCTCGCCATCCTGCGCATCCAGTCGGAAGGTCCGGCCGCCTCAGCCTCACGGATCGAGGTGCCGGTGTAGGCCAGGAATACGTCGTCGAGCGAAGGCCGCGAGACCGCTACCGACTGGACGGCGATCCCTGCCTGCGCAAAGTTGGCGAAAAGCCTGGGCACGAACTCGCCGCCCCCCGCCACGGAGAACGACACCTTGCCCTGGCGCACAGCGCCTTCGAGACCGAACTGCTCGATCAGGGCCGATACGGCCCGCTCGGGAGTAGGCGTCTCCACCTCCACGCGGTCCTTGCCGACGCTGGCCTTCAGCTCCTCGGGACTTCCCATAGCCACGATCTGGCCCTTGTCGATGATCCCGATCCGGTCACAGAACTCCGCCTCGTCCATGTAGTGGGTAGTCATGAAGATGGTCGTGCCTTCGCGTTGTTTCAGGCTCGATATGTAGTCCCAAATGGAACGGCGGGTCTGTGGGTCCAGGCCGATCGTCGGCTCGTCCAAGAAGAGGACGGCGGGCGCGTGCAGGAGCCCGCGAGCGATCTCCAAGCGGCGCTTCATCCCACCCGAAAAGGTCTTGACCTCCGCCTTGCGCTTCTCGGCCAGACCTACGAGCTCGAGCACTTCGCCCAATCTCGAGCGCACGACGGCGCGCGGTACGCCGTACAGCTCTGCATGGAAGCGCAGGTTCTGTTCGGCCGTGAGGTAGTTGTCGAGCGTTGGGTCCTGGAACACCAACCCGATCGAACGCCGGACCGAGTCACGCTGGCGCACGACGTCATAGCCGGCCACCGTGGCCTGGCCGGATGTCGGCCTTACCAGGGTGCAAAGCATCCCGATGGTCGTGGACTTGCCGGCGCCATTGGGCCCGAGGAAGCCGAACGTCTCACCGGCCTGGACATCGAAATCGACGCCGCGCACCGCCTTTACGTCGCCGAAGTCCTTCGACAGGCCCCGAACCTCTACCGCGGGCCGGCCCTCTGCGCCAGCCCGGGCCTCTGCGCCAGCCCGGCCCTCTGCCCCGACCCGAACCTCTGAGACAGCCCGGCCCTCTGCCCCGACCCGAACCTCTGAGACAGCCCGAAACTCTGTGGCAGCCCCAAACTCTGTGGCAGCCCTGTCGCCTGCGGGCATACCGGCGTCTGATGGCACACCGGCCACGCTAATGGGCGCCACCGCCTCGCTCCCGGTTATATGCAGCACGCAGGCGCCGGCGGTAGAGAACCTCGCAACGAGCCTCGCCCTGTCCCGCCTCCACCCGGGAACCACAGCGCTCGAAGCCGTTCGCTTCGTAAAAGTGCTGCGCACTCACCATGGTCGAACCGGTGTCCAGGCGAAGCCAGTCGAACCCTGCCTCTGTGGCCCAGCTGACCGCCGCCTCCAGCAGCCGGCTCCCTAAGCCGAGGCGGCGGTAAGGCGGCCGCAGGAACATGCGCTTCAGTTCGGCGGCTCGCTCCTCCCCGCCCGGTTGCTCCTCCCCGCCCGGTTGCTCGTGGCCGCCCGGTTGCTCGTGGCCGCCCGATTGCTCGTCCCCGGCTTGGTCGCTACCGGCATAGGCCCTCACGGCCACGCAGCCCACGATCTCGCCCGACCGTAGGGTCGCCACCCACACGGCAAGGTACGCCTGGCCCGGGTCGCCAAGGTCAGCATCGAGCACCGGGTCCCGGGCAAAGCCCAGCTCAGCCAACCCGTCGGTCACGATCCTTTCCACGTGGGGCTGGTCGTCGCGCTCGTACGGCCTGATCTCGACCGCCAGGTCAGGCGCCGGCTTGGCCACCGACGGCCCACATCGTCGCCTCGTACGAGGTCTCTAGCCATTGCTTGCTCTCAACTTCGCTGGCTTGCATGCCTATGTGGTCGCGCAACATGCACGCCGTCGTGGGCATGTCGTCGGTCGACGGCCAGCTGGGGGGGTCCCACAGGCCGGAGCGGCGCAGTGCTTTGGCGCAGTGGATGTAAGCCGTGCTCACCGCCATGACGATGGCGACATTGGCCCGTATGCCCGGGAGTGCCGCCGAGCACGCTTCGAGCACCGACCGGTCAGTGGTGGCGCCGGCCTCGCCGACGACACGCAATGTCTCACCGACCCCGGGGATAAAGAACAATAGTGATGCTCCCGGGCTGCGGACGATATTGCACAACGAATCCAACCGGTTGTTGCCTGCCATATCCGGCACCGCTAGATGGTGCTCGTCGAGTACGGCGATGAAGCCCGGCGGGCCGCCCTTGGGCGAGACGTCTACGCGCCCCTGGCCATCGGAGGTGGCCAACACCGCGAACGGCGAGTGCTCAATAAACGCACGGCAATGGCCGTCAAGGTAGCCGATCTCCTTGTCGAGCGAGCGCTGGGCAGGAGCCGCATAGGGCCGCCGTAGATCCGCCTCGTCCGAAAGCGGTCCGGGACCAGGGGCAGTGTTCATCCCAGCCGAGGCTAGTGGCGGACGAGCGCCGCAGCGACCTAAATAATCACGGCAAATGCACGCCGGGACTTAGGTAATCAGGCCGGGCGGATCGCCGTCCCGTCTGGGCCGTCGGACACCACATAGCCCATGGCCGCCAGCTCGGCTCGTTTGGCGTCGGCCGTGGCCCAATCCTTTTGCCGGCGGGCCTCGTCACGCTCGGCTACCAGTCGAGCTTCCCGCTCGCCGAGCTGGGCCTGCCCGTCCCTAGAGAAGACCCCGACGGACCCAAGGCACTCGCGCACGGCGGCGGCGATGGACGGGGCGCGCCCGGCGTCGGAGCGAGCTGTATTTACGGCGCCGAACAGCACGCCAATTGCGCCCGGGGTATCGAAATCGTCGTCCAAACGGGCGCGGAAAGCTCCCACTACCTCATGATCAGCTGTGACCGCAGGAGCGTCGCGCATCTCCCATAAAAAATTGTCGAAACGGCGCACGGAGGCACGGGCCTGCTCGAGACCGTCCTCACTCACGGCCATGGGACGGCGGTAATGGGTCTGGAGCATGAAATAACGCAACTCGCGGCCCTCGTAGTGGTCGAGGAGGTTGGGCAACGACAGCACGTTCCCGACAGAACGGCTCATCTTTTCTCCCCGTTCGTCGTTGACCATGCCGTTGTGCGCCCAGCGGCGGGCGAATTCGGCGCCGGAGGCGACGGCCTGCGCCCGCTCGTTCTCGTGGTGGGGGAACGCAAGGTCGAGCCCACCCACGTGCAGGTCGAAGCCCTCGCCTAAAAGGTCGAGCGACATCACCACGCATTCGGTGTGCCAACCCGGTCGGCCAGGCCCCCAAGGCGAGGGCCAGGACGGCTCGCCGGGCTTGGACAGCTTCCAGAGCACGAAGTCGAGTGGGGAGCGCTTACCCACCTCCTCGTCCACCTCCACCCTGGCACCGGCCCGCAGCGACTCGAGGCTCTGGTGGGCGAGCAGGCCGTAGCCGTCCAACGAAGCGGTGGAAAAGTACACCCCGTCGCCCGCCACATAAGCGCTGGACTTGCCCACGAGGTCGCCAACCAGGTCGACCATGCGCTCCACGTACTCCGTGGCATGCGGCACGTCGTCGGGGCGCTGCACGCCGAGGCGGTCCATGGTCTGGCGCCACAGGGCCTCGTAGCGCTGAGCCACCTCGTCGGTGGTCGTGCCCTCGTCGTTGGCCTTGGCGATGATCTTGTCCTCTATATCGGTCACGTTGGACACGAACCGGACTTGCATACCGCTCCAGGTCAGGTAGCGGCGAAGCGAGTCCCACACGAGGTTGGCCCTCGCATGGCCGATGTGGGGCACGCCGGCGACCGTTGGCCCGCACGCGTACACGGAGAGCTTGCCGGCAGAGCGGGGCTGGAGCGGCTCCACGCGGCCGGTAACCGTGTCCAAGAGGGCGAGCATAAGAAGTACCGTAGCTGGGGTCATGTCCCAGAGCACGTCCAACAGCCCTGCCCAAGCCCCCGGTCCCATGGGCGCACCCGCCCGCCCGTCCCTGGAGGGCCTGGAGCAAACCTGGTCCGAACGCTGGGCCGCCGACGGCACCTACCACTTCGACGAGGGCGCCACGAGGGAGCGTGTCTTTTCGATCGACACCCCGCCCCCCACGGTCAGCGGCTCGCTGCACGTCGGCCACGTCTTTTCGTACACCCACACCGACACGATCGCCCGCTACAAGCGCATGCAGGGATTGGCCGTGTGGTACCCGATGGGCTGGGACGACAACGGCCTGCCCACCGAGAGGCGGGTGCAAAATTACTTCGGCGTGCGCTGCGACCCGTCGCTCGCCTACCAACCCGGGTTCGTGCCGCCGGCCGAGGGAGGCCTGGCCAAGGGGCAGGAGCCGGTGGCAGTCAGCCGCCCCAACTTCGTCGAGCTGTGCGACCGCCTGACTGCGCAGGACGAGAAGGTCTTCGAGGACGTCTGGCGCCACCTCGGCCTGTCGGTGGACTGGCGCCAGCTCTACAACACGATCGGGCGCAAAGCCCGCGCCGCGTCCCAGCGGGCGTTCCTTCACCTGCTGGCCAAGGGCGAG
>DASSZK010000067.1:0-12455 GCA_035702845.1 Acidimicrobiales bacterium | reverse complement strand
AACCTTGCAACCCAGGCGGCAACGGGCACGCTCACCAACGTCGCCGACTACATGGTCGCGGCCGAACAGGCCAACGTCCAGACCCAGCTCACCGCTGCAGTCAAGAACAACGCGCTCCAGGCCTTCCAGCAGATCATGGGGATGCAACTGTGACAGCTCCCTTTGGCGGCGGGACGGCAGGAGGCATGGTTACGCGCCTGCGCGAACGCGGCCGCGAGACGATGGCTGGTTTTTCGTCCGGGCAGAAGACGATGCTCGCCATCGCCATCGTCGCCGTGATCGCCGGGGGCTACATGTTCATGTCCTGGGCTGGGAAACCGACTTACACGCCGCTGTTCTCGAACCTCAGCTCGGCCGATGCCGCATCGATCACCCAGAAATTGGCGGCCAACAAGGTCCCCTACCAGCTCGGCGAAGGCGGCGCACAGATCCTCGTCCCCCAAAACGACGTCTACCAGCAGCGCCTGGACATGGCGGCTGCCGGTCTGCCGTCGTCGGGCAGCCAGGGTTACAGCCTTTTGGACTCGGCCGGTGTCACCACCTCCCAGTTCCAGCAGCAGGTTGAGTACCAGCAAGCCGTGTCCGACCAGCTGGAGAAGACGATCGAGTCGATGAACGGGGTTTCTTCCGCCATCGTCAACGTGGTGATACCTCAGCAAAGCCTGTTCTCGTCCAACAGCGACCAACCGAGCGCATCGGTGCTGGTTTCTTTGGCCCAGGGCTCGACACTGGCGGCTGAGCAGGTCCAGGCAATCGTCCACCTGGTGGCTTCCAGTATCGAGGGCCTCTCGCCAAACAACGTCACCGTAGTTGACCAAAACGGCAACGTGCTGAACGCCCCCGGGACGGATGCGGGGAACGTGGCTGCCGGCACCATGGACCAGCAAGAGACCACAACCTACGAGCAGAGCCTCGACAACTCCCTACAGCAGATGCTCGCCACGGTGCTCGGCCCAGGGAACGCCGTGGTCAGCACCAACGCCGACCTCGACTTCAGCCAGACCCAGATCGCCAGCAATATCTACGACCCCAACAAGCAGGGCCCCATCCCGGTCCAACAGGCCAGTTCAAAACAGACCTATACCGGGCCCGCCGCCAGTCAGGCAGCCATCGGGCTACTGGGCCAGACGACGGTCCCCGCAACGGTTAGCTCCAGCCAAACGGCGACGGTGTCGGCAAAGAAAGCGCCTCCCAAGAAGACCAAGACCCGTACGTCAACTACTACACCGGCGGCTACCACGACCGTGCCCACTTATAGCCAGGTGGGTAGCTCTCAACAAAACGTCGTGAGCGAGGTCACCAAGACCGTACAGTCGGCGCCAGGGTCGCTCGTGAGGCTCTCCGTCGCCGTCGTCGTCAACAGTTCGGTGCACGGGGTCAGCGTAAACACGGTCAAACAGCTGGTGGCGGCCGCCGCCGGCTTGCAACCCACGAGAGGCGACACCATCCAGGTCGCTTTCGTGCCCTTCAACCAGGCGCAACTCAAAGCTGCACAAGCGCAGCTCAAGTCCGCTACGGCGGCCTCCTCCAAGGCGACCATGATGAGCGCCGCCCGGGGCGGCCTTGTGGCCCTCGTCGTTATCGCACTTTTGGTGTTCGCTCTGCGCCGCATCACGAAGACGACCCGCGTACCGCTTCCACTCCCCGCCGGCTACCAACCTCTTCAGCTAGAAGCGGGCGACGACTACGACGAGGACGACGCCACCATCGCCCTGCCTGCTCCGGCGGCAATACCGGTACCCGCCGCGCCGGCCAACTACTCCGCCCAGGTCCAGGTGCCAGCTGAGATTGCGGCCCTCGGTGAGATGATCGAGCGCGAGCCCGAGAGGATCGCCGAAATGCTGCGTTCGTGGCTGGAAACGAACTCATAGATCATGAGGGGGTCGCACGGTGCCTGAGACATTCCAGCTAAGCGGCGCGAGAAAAGTCGCGCTATTGCTCGTCTCCGTGGGCCAAGACAGGGCGGCGCGCATCCTGCAGTCGCTGAACGAAACAGAAGTCGAGCGCGTAGTCACCGAGATTGCCAACATGGGCCCCGTTGAGGAGCCGGTGGTCAACTACGTGATGAAGGAATTTATCCTCGAGACCCAACGCAACGTGCGTACGCCCATCGGCGGCATCGAGGTGGCCAAAGGGTTGCTTGCCGAAGCGCTTGGCAGCACAGCTAAAGCCGAGGCGCTGATGTCTCGCATCGGCGGTACGCCGGTCGGCTCCCACTTCCGGGCCTTGACGGCGCTCGACTCTACAGTGGCCGCCTCGGTGCTCGGCCGCGAGCACCCGCAGACGATCGCCCTCGTCCTGTCCAAGCTCCCCCCAGAGCGCAGCCTGGCAATGCTGCGCGAGCTCCCCGAGGAGTTACGTGGAGATGTGGCCTACCGGATCGCCACTTTGAGCCCTCCCAGCCCTGAGACGTTGAGAGCGGTCGAAGCTGGGTTGGAGCGACGCATACTTTCGGCAGCGACAAGCCAGCGGTTGCGTGCAGACAGTGACCCGGTAAAGCCCTTGGTCGAGATCCTTGCCCGCGCCGACGCTGAAACGGAGCGCACGATACTGGGGCGCATCGACGAGATGGACCCTCATCTGGCACAAGACATACGCCAGCGGTTGTTCACCATAGAGGACCTTGTCAAACTGGAAGATAAGGCGGTCCAGTTGCTCTTGCGCCAGGCGGATACCAAAGAGCTCGCCATGGCTTTGAAAGGCACCAGCGAGTTGGTCCGCAACAAGATCTTCGGCAACCTGTCCGAAAGGGCGGCAGAAAACCTCAAAGAAGAGATCGACCTGCTCGGGCCACAGCGCCTCAGAGACGTGGAAAAGGCTCGCAAAGAGATCGTGCGCACCGTCCGCCAGCTCGAGCAGGAAGGCTCGATCGTTCTTACCAGGAGCACCGATGACTATATCGAGTGACCCGCTTTCACCTGTGCCGAGCGGTCCGACCACCTCGCTGCCGGGCTTCATAGACATGACAGGTGTCCTCCCCGAGCTGACCACCCCCCAGGAGCGCTACGACCATGGCTTTAGGCGCGGCTACATGGCGGGGTACGCTGAGGGCGCACGCCAGGCTCAGGCCGAGCGTGCGGCAGATCTTGCCGCTCACAAGGCTGCGTGGGCATCCGCTCAGGCCCACGCCGGCGCTCTGGTGAGCCAGCTCGCCAGTGCGGTTGACGAGTACAAAGCCCGCTATGGCCAGCGAGATCTGACGCTGACCACCAGCCTGCTGGACGCAGCATTTCGGGTAGCCGAGGCAATAGTCGGCCATGAGGTCGCCACAAATCCCGCCGGCCTGGTGCAAAGAGTTGCCGACCTCCTAGGACAGCTTCCGGCAGGCCCAGCCGTAGTAAGGGTCAACCCTCAAGACAAGCAGTTCATGACCGACGCCATCTCACTGTTGCACGCCCCTCCAGCGTCGCTCGAGGTGGTCGCGGACCCCTCCGTGGGCCCCGGTGGCTGTGTGGCTACTTCCGGTGCCACTCTCGTCGAAGCACGGGTCGAGGTTTCACTGGAATTAGCACGCCGGGCTTTTATGGCCGGCGATGCCACCGTCGAGCCGGGAGCACCCCAATTATGAGCGCCACCGAGCTCGGACAACGGGTCCAAGCCGTCGTCTCGGCCACCCAACCACGGGTTATCGGTAGAGCACGCTCGGTCGTAGGCATGAGCGTCGTAGTGGAGGGCGTGCAGGCGGCCATCGGCGAGGCCATTGCCGTGTCGCGTCCCGGTGGCGACCTGCTGGCCGAAGTGGTGGCGATCGAGGAGGACAGCCTGGTGTGCATGCCCCTGGGCGACCTCGCAGGCGTAAAGGCCGGGGCGGCGGTAAGGCTGGCACCTGGCTCACTGCGCGTGCCTGTGGGCGAAGCTTTGCGAGGACGTATCCTCGACGCCCTGGGGCGCCCGATCGACAATGGCCCGTCCCTCGACGCGCTCCCAAAAGTCAGCTCGGGCGGGATCCCTCCTCACCCGCTGCGCCGGGCGATGGTGGACAGCCAGCTACCGCTCGGTGTGCGGGTTATCGACACCATGCTGCCCTGCGGGCGTGGCCAGCGCATGGGCATTTTTGCCGGTTCGGGGGTGGGCAAATCCAGCTTGCTGTCAATGGTGGCCCGAGGTACAGAGGCGGACATCTCGGTCCTGGCGTTGGTGGGAGAGCGGGGGCGTGAGGTACGAGAGATGATCGAGCACGACCTCGGACCAGAGGGTCTTGCCCGCGCTGTCGTCGTAGTGGCCACTTCGGACGAGCCCGCGCTCATGCGCCTGCAAGCAGCTCAGACCGCCACCCGCATCTCGGAGTGGTTCCGCGACACCGGCCGCAATGTCGTGCTGATGATGGACAGCCTCACGCGCTATTGCATGGCGCAGCGAGAAGTCGGCCTCGCCGCTGGAGAACCGCCGGCGACCCGGGGCTACCCGCCGTCGGTATTTTCGCTCCTGCCCCGCCTCCTGGAAAGGGCCGGAGCCGGCGAGCGCGGTTCCATAACCGGTCTGTACACCGTGCTCGTCGAAGGTGACGATATGAACGATCCTGTCGCCGACGCCGCCCGGTCCATCCTGGACGGCCACATCGTCCTGTCCAGGAAGCTGGCAACTTCCGGGCATTTCCCGAGCATCGATGTGTTGGAGTCCATTTCACGTGTCGCACCGCGGGTTGTCAGCTCGCAAGTACTCGCCCAGGCGACAGAGCTGAGGCGCCTGCTCGCCGCGTACCGCGATGCCAAAGATCTCATCGAGATAGGCGCCTACGTCAAGGGAGCTAACCCCACCGTGGACCGTGCGGTCCAATTGAAGGCAGCCATAGACCTGTTCTTGCGCCAAGATGCCGCCACGGTGGCTCCCATATCGCAGAGCGTGGCCGCGCTAGCGACCTTGGTGGCGCCATGAAGCGCTACAACTTCGACCTGGAGCCGGTGCTACGCGCCCGGCGGCTTCAACAGGATCTGGCACGCTCAGATCTGCAAAAGGCTAACGCAGCTGCGCAAGCCGCCGAGTTGGCCGCCCGGTCGAGCCTGGCCCACTACCAAGAGCTCACGAGCACGACCCCCGATGCCGCCTCTTTTGCCGCCGAGCGCCAAAGAGGAGAGCTGGCGGCGGGCACGCTAATGGGTGCCCGGCGCTCGCTAACCGCCGCCAAGGCGGCCGTCGACTACGCGATGCAGGAGTACCTGCGGACCGTAAAGGCAGTGTCTGTGCTTGAACGCCTGGACGAGCGCCGCCGGGAAGAACATGCCGTCGAGGTCGCCCGGGAGGAAGCGGCGACCGTCGACGACATGGTTACATCTCGGCGCGCCATCCGGCGTCGGCAGCTCAATAGGGGCGAACCACGATGAGCTACACGCAAGGCATGGGATCGGCCTTGGCGGCAATGAGCCAGATCCAAACAGAGATAGCTTCCTTGCAATCCGGTGCTGACTTCGCCAGTGTGTTGGGCTCGGTAGGTTCCGCTCCTGCCTCCACCTTCGGGTTCCCCTTGGAAGAGGGAGGCCCACTGCCGGGGAGCGCGTCTTACGGCACACAGAGCGGCTCGGCAAACCAAACCAGTGCCGGTGGGCAGGTTGGGCTTTTAGGCCTCACTTCCTTCGGTGCACCGGCGACCTCGGGCCTCTCCGTCACCGGCAACGCGCCGGGGACGCTCGGGGACCAAGCGGTCACCGAAGCTCAGTCCTTCCTGGGGGTGCCGTACCTCTGGGGCGGCACGAACCCCAGCCAGGGTCTGGATTGTTCGGGGCTCGTGCAGGACGTGTACGAGAAATTGGGCATACACCTCCCTCGTACCTCGCAGGAGCAGGCCCTTGTCGGCGAGGCCGTATCCACCGTGGCGAATGCAGTACCGGGTGACTTGGTCTTTTATGCCGGCAGCGACGGCACGGCATCAGCCCCCGGTCACGTCGGCATATACATCGGTAACGGCAAAATGATCGATGCTCCCTACTCAGGGGCCTCCGTACGGGTTGACCCGGTAGGCAACCCCGTCGCCATACGGCGGGTGACCGGTTTGGCCCCCGGCGCGACGACGGGCGTGCCCGGAGGTCCGGCAGCAGTCGCCGGCCTTTCTCAAATCCAGCCTTCAGCCACCAACGCGGTGCCGGCAGACCTGCAACCAATTTTCGATCTTGCCGCGGCCAAGTACCAGGTCCCTCCCGCGTTGCTGTCTTCGGTGGCCAGCACGGAGTCGGGCTTTAGCCCAGACGCTGTCAGCGGCGCCGGCGCCCAGGGCCTTATGCAGCTCATGCCTACAACCGCGGCCAGCCTCGGCGTGGACCCCTTCGACCCGACACAGGCCGTGCCGGCCGCCGCCAGGCTCCTCTCCTCCTACCATCAAGAGTTCGGCTCGTGGTCGCTCGCCGTCGCCGCCTACAACGCAGGGCCCGAGGCAGTGCAGCGCTTCGGGGGCGTCCCGCCATACTCGCAAACCCAGTCGTATGTCACCAAAGTCATGTCTGGAGCTGGGATGGGAATTGACCAATGAGCACGATCACATCACTCAACGACAACAATGCGCCGGTTAAGGTGGACGACCAGCGACCCGACCAGGGTGCGGCGGCTTTTGCCGGGATTATGGCCGTCCTGGCTATGGCGCCTGCAGACC
This sequence comes from Acidimicrobiales bacterium, assembly GCA_035702845.1. Lineage (GTDB taxonomy): Bacteria > Actinomycetota > Acidimicrobiia > Acidimicrobiales > Palsa-688 > JAJZMF01. The sequence continues at coordinate 5,875 of DASSZK010000067.1, read as the reverse complement.
AGGGTTCCGGCACGCCCGGTGCGGCGTCGTCCAACCAGGGCATTGGCGCCACCTGGCCAATTGGTGACCCCGCCGCGAAGAACGTAAGCGGGACGGAAGCCCTAAACGGGGTGGGAGGCTCGAGCGGCCCGAGCTCAACGACGGAGGCCTCGAGCGCGACCTCTGCGCAACCCGGTCCCAAGGACAGCTCGGGAGCGCCGGGGGGCTCTCTCGCCACGCCTCGCGCAGCTACACCGGGTACTCCCGCAGGGGTCTCTGCATCGCCCAATGCTCCTGGCGAGCCCGCACAACCGAGTGTGGCTCCGCCCGCGCCGGCGACAAGCGCACCGCCCGCGCTCTCTCAGGCTGGCACGAGCATGTCGGTCGCCGCAGCCCAGACTGCTGGAGCTGCAGGCCCTGCGCCGGCTCCGGCCCTGGCGACCGGCTCGGGCGCAGCCATGGCCGGTTCGCAGCCGGCCACGGTCCTGCCAAGTACTGGAGCCGCTGGCGCAATGGCCGATGCCAACCCCGCCGTCGTCCCGACGTTGCTCGCTCCAGCCACAACCAGTGGCCTCACGGCGCGGGCACCCTCAGGCGCCCTCGCGCCACCCACTGCCGCCGGCCGAGGCGCCACGGGCGCAGGGGGCGCGACGGGCGCAGGAACGACCCCGGCCCCGGGCGGCTCGACAACTGCCGCTGCCGCGCCCGCTCCGCAGCCACCCGCAGGCCCCAGCGTCGCGGTCCCGGGGCTCGCCGGGCCGTCCGGCCCAACCACTTCCCAAGCCGGCCAACCCTCGGCGCTAGCCGGCGGCGTCGCGCCCGGTGAGCAGAGCGCCCTTCCTGCAGCCACTGCCGCAGCGACCATCGCCGCGCCCGGCGTCAACGCTCCCAACCCCGCCCAGGCTTCGGCGGCCACAGCAGCCGCCGGCGGCCAGCCGCTAGCCCCCAACTCCAAAGGTTCCTCACCGGTAGCCAACAGCGCCGGCCCGCGGGCTAGCGGCGTAAAGACCGCCGGTAGCAGCGCCAGTGCGTCGACCCGACAAGCCGCAGCGACGCCCAACGCCGCTGGTGGCGCTCCCCAGCCCCCCTCCCCTCCTGTACCCAACACGAGCTCGGCATCCAACACGAGCTCGGCCGCTACGACCGGGGTAGCCACTGCGTCCAACAGCGCCCACGCAAAGGGCTCGGGCGGTGCTGGTACGGGCGATAATCCCGCCGGCAACGGTTTCACCGATAACGGCTCTGGTACCAATGGCTCGGCTGGCAACGCCGGCACGAGTACGCGCAGCCCCGGCCCCGGGTCAGTAATTGGTCCGGGTCAAAACACACCGGTACAGCCCAAGATCGACCCCGGCCATGGCTCGGTTCCCATCACCCAGGCCCAGTCGGGCGCAGGGAACACCCAGCCCCCATTAGCGACCGCAGCGCCAGGTGTTACCCAGGTTTCTCTCGCCGCCATGGCAGCGCAGGCGCCCCGCGCCGCCCCCAACCCAACCCTCGCCCAGAGCACCGCCGGCGCAGCGAACGGCGTACCAACGTTCATCGCACACTCAGGCCCCATCCCCGACCAACTGGCGAGCATCCTCGTCCCAGCTGCCCAGCAAGCAGATGGTTCTTACCAGGTGACCATCCGCCTACAGCCTGAGCAACTCGGCGCTGTGCACGTGACCCTCCATCTCGACGCCGGGACGGTGAGCGTCGCTATCCACGCCGAAGGGGGAGCCACCGGGGACCTCTTACGCCAAAACCTGGGCCAGCTGCGCGAGCAGCTCTCCTCCGCAGGCCTTCACCCCGGCAACTTCGAAGTCACCACTGGCGGCCCGGGCACCAACGGCTCAGGGAACGGGGGCCTCGACCAACGTCCTCAATTTGTCACCCCTCCGCACATTTATGCCAATGGTTCACCAGACGACGAGCCGTCATTGGTCCTGGAACAAGCCAAAACCGGGCCCGTGAGCGCAGCTTCCTCTTCCCTGGACATGAGGTTATGAGCAAATGAGCATGATCCCGACCACACCAGCCGCAACAACAGCGGGCACGCCCCAACTACCCACCGCCACACTGCCTGCTGGGAGCCCCACCACCACGTCTGGGGCCAACTCTTCCTCGACAGGCCTCGGCATGAACAGTGTCAATTCCGACACGTTCTTGAAGTTGCTCGTCGCTCAGATGCAGTACCAAAACCCGAGCAGCCCGGTGGACTCCACGCAATTCCTCTCTCAAACGGCAGCGTTCGAAGAGGTCCAGGAGCTAGGGACTCTTCAAACTGCGATAACGAACCTGGTCAGTTCGCAGCAGACCACGGCCGCCACCTCAATGCTCGGCCAGACTGTAAAAGCGACAGATGTCAACGGCCAACCCGTCTCCGGGGTCGTCACCGGGGTCCAACTTGGTTCCAACGGACCTGTCCTTCAGATAGGGAGCCAGACGGCGACCCTGGCATCGGTCACCGCTCTCGGCAGTGCCGCGGCGGCGTCTACGGGCACGGCGTCTACGGGCACGGCGTCGACTGCAGGCTCCTCATCCACCACGACCACCCCCGCAACGGCAACTTCAACTTCTACTTCCACAACCCCATAAGGCCGGGTCTTCGGCCGCATCCAGCACACAAACCTCGGGATAGGTACACGAGGCCCGAACAAAACAAAGGAGGGCACGAAAGTGCTTCGCTCTCTGTTCAGCGGCGTTTCCGGCCTGGACGCCAACCAGGAGTACATCGACTCCATAGGTAACGACATATCCAACCTCAACACCACCGGCTACAAGAGCAATGAGGTGCAGTTCGAGGACCTCCTGGGCCAGACCTTGGCCGGTGCCACCGCGCCCTCAACTACCGTCGGTGGCATCAACCCAACCCAGGTTGGGCTCGGCGTAAAGGTCGCCGGTATCGAAAGCAACTTCACCCAGGGTACTTCCGAGCAGACCGGCAACCCGCTCGACCTGAGCATCCAAGGCGACGGCTTCTTCATCGCCAACGACGGCAGCCAGTCCTACTACACCCGAGCTGGCTCCCTCCAAGTCGACGGCGCCGGCCACCTGGTGACGCCGAACGGGTACCTGGTACAGGGATGGCCGGCCTCCGCCAGCGGCACTATAAATTCGAGCGCACCGCTTGGTCCCTTGAGCATCCCGAGCGGCCAGCAGATCGCCGCCAATGCCACGCAGACGGTAACTCTGGGCGGCAATCTCGCCGCTCAGTCCGGATGGACACCACCCACGGGGTTGCCGGGTTCCTCATCGGGCTCCGGGTCTACGGCTCCCGTCGGGGCCTCTACCTCGGTCACCGTCTATGCAGCAAATGGCTCGACGCAGACCCTCGACCTGGCGTTCGAGCCGGCGAGTAGCCTCCCCGCCGGCGCCCCCACAGGGGCCACGTCCGCATGGAACGTCTACGGAGCGCTGGCCTCTGCCGGAACGGCCCCCAACTTCACGGGCGCAACACCGGCGACGCTATATTTCAACCAGAACGGCACCCTGGTCGGGAGCACGTCGCTCTCCCTGACCGTACCGCCACCGACCGGGAGCACCGGTGGGACCTCCACGAAGTACACCCTCAGCGTGCCCACTGTCACGGCGAACGCAAGTGACGACACCGTCTCAGTACTGAGCCAGGACGGCAATGCACCGGGCACACTACAAAGCTTCAGCATCCAGAACACCGGGATGATAACGGGCGTGTTCAGCAACGGGCAGACGCTCAACCTGGGCCAGATAGCTTTAGCCACTTTCGCGAACCCGAACGGTCTCATGCGAGCGGGCAACACAGCTTTCATGGCTACCGCCAACTCGGGGCTGGCGCAAATAGGGGCTCCGGGCAACGGCAGCCGAGGCACCTTGCAAGCAGGAACACTCGAGGCTTCCAACGTAGACCTCGCCACAGAGATGACCCAGCTGATCGAGGCCGAACGAGGTTTCCAGGCCAACGGCAGCATCATCACTACTTCTGACACGCTGCTACAAGACCTGATCAACCTGAAGCAAGGAGGCTAGCCGGCTGAGCCGGCACGGCGCCCTAAGGCGGCAAGGCGCGGTCCTCGTGGTCCCCTGGGCCCACACTGGACCGCGCCTTCTCCGTTCCCGTGACATCCTTGTCAACTGGGTAGAGAAGCCCTCCCGCTTCCCGGGGACAGTCACTACCCAGTTCACCCGCGGCACTCCCGGCGCGTCCCAGCGGCCCGAGCACATCGCAGCGGACCGGCGACAACCTGTGGTGCACAGCCACCGCTGGTGCCCTGCCACGCGGGTCAGCCAACCGCCTCGAACCACCAACCCAACCCCCTTTCCGCCCTTTCCCCGTCGCCGCGCCGACCAGGCACGTCCCGAGCACCTTCTACACAACCATTCAGACCCACCCCACCCCGGACGATCTGGATATATGCCGGCCAATGGATTGGCCAGCCGCCACGGCGTAACACAACAGCCCATGGAGCGGGGCCCCACATGATCCTCCTTACAAGGCTCAACGGTCCGCAGATAGCGGTGAACGCAGACCTCATCGAGCGTGCCGAGGCTACGCCCGACACCGTGCTGACCCTCGTCGACGGTACGAAGTACCTGGTCGCCGAGAGCGTGCAGGAAGTTATCGACAGGGTCCGGCTGTTCCGGGCCTCAGTGCTCGTCGCCGCCAAGGAGCTGGAAGAGAGCGCAGGTCAACCGCGGGCCACCCTGCGGGCGTTGCCTGACCCAACGGAGAGCTGAGATGGACCCAGCAAGCTTCGTCGGCATCGGCCTCGCTCTCTTTGCTCTGTTCGTGTCCATGATCATGGACGGCGGCAACCCCGCCGCGCTCCTGGCGCCTTCTTCATTGCTGCTCACCTTCGGAGGCACGATCGGCGCGGCTACTGCGGGCATGCTCCTCAGTGACGCCAAGAGCTTGCCCAAGATCCTCAAGATCGCGCTCACTGCAAAGGTCACGCCCCCTGATGCCTCGGTCGGCATCGTGGTGGCGTTCGCGGAAAAGGCTCGGCGCCAAGGCTTGTTGGCCCTGGAGGAGGAAGCCCGCCAGATCGACGACACCTTCTTGCGCAAGGGGATCGAGATGGCAGTCGACGGGGCCGACCCCGAGGAGATCCGCGACATCCTCGACCAGGACATAGAGGCAATGAAGTCCCGGCACCGGGCGGGTGCGAAGTTCTTCGCCGACATGGGCGGTTTCGCTCCGACGATGGGCATCATCGGCACGGTCATGGGCCTACTGCACGTCCTGCAAAACTTGAGCACGCCCGCCACTCTCGGGCCGATGATCGCCGCCGCCTTCACCGCGACACTTTGGGGTGTTATGCAGGCAAACGTCTTCTGGCTGCCCATCTCCAACCGCTTGAAGCGGACGAGTGAGATCGAGGTGCGGCGTATGGACTTGCTCCTCGAAGGGATCATTGCCATCCAGGCCGGCGCCAACCCCCGCGTAGTCGAGCAGCGCCTCCTGTCGTACCTGTCGCCTCAGGAACAAGAAGCGGCTCGCAATGCCAAGGACGCCCAGGCCGCCGCCGCCAAGGCGAAGGCTGCTTAGCGATGCCCACCCACAAGAAGCGCGCTCGCGATGAAGGGCACGAGGAAGGCCCGAGCGCAGAGCGATGGCTGCTCACCTATTCGGACATGATCACGCTTCTAATGGTCCTTTTCATCGTCCTGTTCGCCCTGGGCCAGACCGACATCCGCAAGTTCGATGCGTTCAAGGACAGTTTCCACTTTTTGACCACGCCGACCCAGCAGAGCACGCAGCCACCGGGAGGGCCCGGAGTCCTGTCGCAACCGTCCGCAATTGCCGTCATCGAGCAAAACCCCTTTGCTCGCCTCGAAACAGTCGCAGCCAATGCGTCCGGAGGCATGACCCAAGTTGGCCAGAACTATTCTGGCCACCAACGCTCGGGCCAGCAAAATGGGGGCCAAACGAGTG
>DASSZK010000378.1:0-3062 GCA_035702845.1 Acidimicrobiales bacterium | reverse complement strand
CCCGCTCATGTCGGCTACGGCGCCAGCATCGATGAGCTCGGTCCTTCCCAAGAAGCGCTCTCGGAGCTGGGCGTTGCGCCGCGCCTGCTCAGTCCAGCCGGCGTCTGGCACGCAGGCAGTGCGCCCGGGCATGAGCCGAGCCACGAGATCCTCCATCTGGGCGCTCACCGGGACTTCTATCGCTGTGGGGTCCTGGCGCTTGACGAGATCAGCTGTCTCGTCAGCGACTACGAGCACTCGCATCCCAGCCTCCTGACAACGGTGACGCTTTTTCTACCGTCATCACCGTACCATGCAGACCGATGGCGCGGGTATTGGTCCAAACCGAAGTTCTCCAGCCGCAGCCGGCTACTCGTCGGGTGACCAGGGCTCTCCGAGAACCGGCTGCGCCGCGCCCGCTGTCGCCACGTCCACGGGGTAGCGGTGCGCAGCGAAGTAGAGGTAGAGGGCGCTGGCACTTAGAGGCACAAGCATGACCACGAAGGTCCAGTAAAGGCCTTGGGTCCCCCCGCCAAAGAGGTACTCCGAGAAGGCGCCGAACAGTAGAGGTGCCAGCGCCTGGGCGGCTGTGCGTACAAATGTGCGCACCCCCTCGGCCCGCCCCCATAGCCACGCAGGCACGATGTCCAAGCGGGCGGCATCGATGGGCGGGTTCTGCCCCGACAGGCCGGCGGCAGCCACGGCGATAAAGGGCAGCGCCGTCAAAGCGTTGCGGGTTAGTAAAGCGGGGATCAGAAAACCGAGTGCCAACGTTGCGAAAACTGCCGCCACCATCGGGCGCGAGCGCAAGTGCCCGCGCCGCAAGAGCCGGTCACCGGTTGGTCCCGCCACCAGGATGCCGATGGCGGCACCGCCCCCAACAACGATGAGCAACAGGTTCGCGACTACGACAGATATCCGGTACTGGCCCGACACGAACTCCACCCCGAAGGTCTCGATCCCGGCCAGGAAGTAATAACCGCACGCCCCCGAGACGATGAGAGCGACGTTTGTCCGCACCGCCATGACGTACTTGACCGCCTCGACAAAGCCCATCCCGCGGCGAGCCTTGGCCAACAACTCGGGGTCGGGGGCGATGCCCTTGTCCATGGCCAGGCGCTGTGCGTCGGTCATCTGTGACCGTGCAGAGCCGTCGTCGCTGTCGAACTGGGACGCCCTTTGCCGCGCAGCGTCCATGCTCGCCGCCAACGACGGGCCTTCGCCTTGGTCCTCTGGCGTAACGACCATGGCGCCGAGGCTGTCGGGCTCTCCTGCCTGTGCCCGGGCTTGAGCTTCGCGCCACGGCCGCGTGCCGGGGTCCGGCAAGAGGACGCCTCGGCCGCCACGGACGGGTTCTGGCAAGCGCAGCACGGCCGCCGCCAGAGCTAGAGCAGGCACGGCCAGGACGAGGAACGCCGCCCTCCACGACAACGCCGCCACCTCGCCGGTGAGAGCGAACCCTGCGCCCGCACCGAGCAGTTCGCCCGTCAGCACGTAGCTGTAGATCCGGCCGCGCTCGCTGGAGCGGAACCAGTCCCCCACCAGGGAAGCGACAGTGGGGCCGGCAGCAGCAGAGACAGCGCCCAGCGCTAAACGCGAAAGCAGGAGATCACTGAAATGGGCCGCCGTGGCGCTCCAGACCATGGCCGCCCCCCACGTTGCCACGGCCCCGCCCAGCAGCCACGTACGCCGGACACGGTCAGCCAGCACCCCGAAGGGCAGCGAGAAGACGGCGCCCACGACGGAGGTCACGGCTACCAGGAGCCCGATGTCGGTATTGGTGATGTGGAGCGAGTTTCGAAGCTCGGTTGCGGCCGAACCGACCGTGGCCGTGTCGGCGCTCGACAGCGCCAGGACCGCTGCCAGCACGCCGATCACCCGGGCCCGGTGCAAGCCGCCCAGGACGGGCGCCAAGCGCCGTGAGACCGCGCCCGCCTGGTCACCTATGGTCTGCGCATGTTCCGCCGCCTCTGGCGAGGCCGCCGCCTCCTGCGGCTCTTCTCCTCGCTCTCCGGGGGGCAGTAGCTGCGTGGGGTCGGCGTCCCCGCCTGGGCCCGCCGGGGGCCCCTGGCCCGCCGGGCCTTGCTGTGCCGGGCCTTGCTGGGCCGGGCCTTGCTGGGCCGGGCCTTTCTGTACTGGCGCAGCCTGTACTGGTGCAGGCTCGAAGGGGCTGGGCGGCAGCTGGCGGGTCGCTTCGCCGTCACCGGCCGGCCAAGCCGGCCGCCGTCCCGGGACCGTGGGAGGCCCTGGGCCCACGTCGGTCATCTAGCGCCGCCCTCGGGCACCTTCGAGGTCTTTGACGGCAGCCAACAGCTTGGTCTCACGCAATGGACCGGCTTGTGTCCAGGGCGAAGCTTGCCTGTCGTGGCACAGCCGCACCCTAGCGCCCTGTAAAGCGGACCAATCGCCCGTGACAGGCCTCCCCAATACCGCTGTGGCCCGGGACTTCTGTCACATCGCGCACCTTTACGTCAACGTCAGATTGGTCGATAGCCTGACAGGCACAGATGACCGCAGGAGGCATGATGCCGGAACGCACCAACGGGGCGACTACGACACCGCGAGCCACAGCCGCTCCGCCCGCGCGTAGCACCCACTACAAGTGGATAGCGCTGTCCAACACGACCCTTGGCGTGCTGATGGTGACGATCAACCAGTCGATCCTTCTCATCTCTTTGCCCGACATCTTCGACGGGCTCAAGTTGAACCCCCTGTTGCCCTCCAACACCTCCTACTTCCTTTGGGTGTTCATGGGCTTCACGCTTGTCACCGCGGTGCTCGTGGTGAGCCTCGGCCGTGTGGGGGACATGTACGGCCGCGTGCGGATGTACAACCTCGGCTTCGCCGTTTTCACCCTCTTTTCGATCCTCCTCTCGGTCACGTGGTTGACGGGGTCAGCCGGGGCTCTATGGATCATCGTGATGCGTGTGTTCCAGGGCGTCGGCGGCGCCTTCTTGTTCGCCAATTCCTCCGCGATCCTCACCGATGCCTTCCCCCAAGACGAGCGGGGAAAGGCCATGGGCATAAACGGCATTGCCGCCGTCAGCGGTTCGTTCCTCGGGCTCATCCTGGGAGGCGTCCTG
>DASSZK010000224.1:0-2856 GCA_035702845.1 Acidimicrobiales bacterium | reverse complement strand
CGATCCCGAGCGCATGGTGCAAAGGCGTTGGCTGGGTAGCCTCGTGGGCGTCTACTACCAGGGCCGGCGCACTGACCTCGTACTGCGCACGGACGGGTTGTTCGTAGTTCCCAACGTGGCGGGAGCAGTATTGGCCGAGCGGCTCAAGTACTTGAGCGCGGCAGAGCGCGATGCCTTGCTTTCGAGCCCCGAGGGGGCGCTGTGGTGGCCGTGCGACCAGGTCCTCGACGTGACGCTGCAGCGGCCGCCCTTGTTGAAAAAGCACAAGCGCACCGGCGTGCTCGAAGTGCGTGGCGCGGACAATGCCGTACATGCGGTCGAGATCGTTAGCGAGGTCCAAGCCACGAGTGTCAAGAACACGTTCCCGCTGCTGTTCGGGAACTTGTTCACCGCACGGATTTGAGCGAGCCGCCGAGCCGCTAAAGCGCCAACAACTATCCCGGGACGCCCGTCTGGCGGCCTCAGCCTTGGGGGAGGCGCTCTGGCTCAATGTCACCACCGGTGGCGGGGACGGGTTGCTCGCCGGCGGTCTGCTTATGCCCGGCGACCGGGCCGCTCGGGCGGTGCGGCTTGGCCGGCAGCACCGTACGCTGCGTGCTCGGGTAGTTGGAGTCGTGGAAAAGCTTGGCGGTCAGCGTCGTACGCTCACGCGCCAGTACGTCGAACAGGCCGACGGCGAGCAGCGCGCCCGACAGGGGGCCGACGAAGTAGACCCACAATGCGCTGTAGCCGCCGGCGACGATGTCGGGGCCGAGAGTGCGGGCCGGGTTCATGCTCGCTCCGGTGTAGGGGGCCCCGGCCCAGATCAGCCCGCTCAGCACGCCGGTCACGACCAGGGGCGTCCAGCGAGCCGTCCTGGGCGACGACACCATGGAGAAGATGGTCAGCAGTAGAGCCAGGGTCAGGGCGGCCTCGATGCCGGCGGCTACCCAGGGGTGGACCGATGCAGAGGGGACAGTGCGGGCGTGGTTCACCTTGACGGCCCACGCGCCCCAGATGGCGCTGAAGGCGCCGGCAGCGCCTAGGGCACCCGCTGTCTGAGCGAGGGCGTAGCCCACCAGGTCATGGGCGTGGGTGTGGCGGCGGAGGAAGAAGCCCAACGTCACTGCCGGGTTGAGGTGTGCGCCGCTTCGCTTGCCGAGCGGGGACGTGGCGACGATGGCGGCCAGCAGGCCGAAGGCGGCGCCGATCATCACCAGGCGCAGGCCCGATGACCCGATCAGCTGGCGACCGGGGGCTCCTCGAGCTTCCATTAAGGCGACGATCGAGAAGCCGGCGAAGAGCTGGAACCCCGTGCCGACAAGCTCGCAACCCCACTCCTTCCAATGCCACCCACCGATCTTGGGCTGTGGCTCGGGGGCGTCGCGGGTTTGGCCTTTTAGGCGTAATGCGCTGACTGACGGCGCACGGGTGGGGGAGAGGCCCGCACCATTGAGGGCGGTGGGCGCCGTGCCGGCGTGGTCTCGATCTGTCACCTAAGAGGGTTACCCGGCTTGGTCGCTATCGGCTGCCTCGCCGAGGAAGGCGTTGGCCTGCAGGGTGAACAACTCCGCATAATGCCCGCCGAGCGCCATCAGCTCTTCGTGCGTGCCGGACTCGATGACCCTGCCCGCCGACAGGACGTATATACGGTCGGCGCTGCGGACACTGGAGAAGCGGTGGGAGATCAGGAGCGTCGAGCGCCCGGCAAACAGCGAGCGGATGTTGGCGAACAGCTCTGCCTCTGAGCGCGGGTCCAGCGCGGCCGTGGGCTCGTCGAGGATCACAAAAGGTGCATCCCGGAAAAACGCCCGGGCCAGCGCTACCCGCTGCCACTCGCCGCCGGAGAGGTCCACGCCTCCTAGGAACTCCGGGCCGAGATAGGTGTCGTAGCCCTCGGGTAGGCGATCGATGACCTTCTCGGCGCCCGACCGTCGGGCAGCGTCGCGGACCGCCTCTGTGTCGTCGAAGCGCTGCCAGCGCCCGGCGCTGACGTTGTCCTTGGCCGAGAGCTGGTAGCGCACGAAGTCCTGGAAGAGCACGGCCACCCGCTCTCGCCAAAGATGCGGGTCGAACTCGGCGGCGTCCCGGCCGTCCCAGGTCACCCGGCCACTGGTCGGGCGGTAGAGGCCGGCGAGCACCTTGGCCAGCGTGGTCTTGCCGGAACCGTTTTCGCCGACCAGGGCTACCACCTCGCCCTCTTTGACCTCGATCTCGGCAGCGAGCAGGCTCGGGCTCTGGCGGCTCGGGTAGGTGAACTCCACTTGCTCGGCGCGCAGCACGGAAAACTTCTCCGGAGGAGTAGCTCCCCCGCCCTTGCCGTGGGCCACCATGGCAGGCATGGAGCGCACAAACGAGTTGAAGTCCTCGATGAACAGCGAGCTCTCGAACAGCTGGCCGGCACCCGAGGACAACGACTGGAGCTGACCTCCGATGAGCAGCACGGCGCCGGCGGCTGCTCCTGCGCCGGCGAGGGACATGCGGTGGGTCGAGACGAGCCAGACGAGCAGGCCCACGGCGCCGGCGGTGATGACGGACATGGCGCTGTTGCCGAGCAGGCCCAGGATCATGCGCTTGCGGGCAAGCTGGCGGATGCGGGCCACACGCCAGGCGTACAGGTCGTCCCAGCGCTGGCGGAAAAAGCCCCCGAGGTCGAAGGTCCGTACCTCCTTGGCCTCCTCCTTGCGGGTCAGCACGTACTGGAGGTACGCCCGGCGGCGGTCTCGCTCGGTGATCTCGACGAAGTTCTTGTAGCTGGCGGTGCCTGCACGCTGGTTGGCGACCCACACGGGTATGTAGGCCGCCACCAGGATGACCAGGAACAGGGGCTGGATGACGATGAGGGCTGCGCCGACGCCGAGCGCCCCAAAGAGGCCC
>DASSZK010000066.1:0-9686 GCA_035702845.1 Acidimicrobiales bacterium | reverse complement strand
CGGGTCGACGAGCAGACGACGAACAGACGACCCGGCGAGCTCTCTCAAGTGTTCCGTTGCTTCCCCCACCAGCCCCAGGCTATGAGCTGCTACGTCGTCTGCGAGAGTGACACTCGCAACCGACTTTGTCCCGCTTGGTGGGTCGTCGGTTAGCTTCTGGTATGGCTGTCCCTTCACGGCCGCCATCGCAGGGCGGCGCCGACCTCGCCCTAGAGATAGGCATAGACGACCCGGGCGCATCGGACATCGTTGCGCTCGTACAGGCCCATCTGGCCGAAATGCACGGCCAGAGCCCTCTCGAGCATGTCCATGCCATGGAGCCCGAGGCGCTCAGGGCTGATGGCGTCCAGTTTTACAGTGCCAGGTGTGCCGGGGAGCTCGTGGCAATCGGCGCCCTCAAGTTGGTGGGCCCGGGCCACGTCGAGATCAAATCGATGCGCACCGCGGACCGTTGGCGCCGCCGGGGGGCAGGGGCTTGCATGCTCGCTCACTTGCTGGAGGTGGCCAGGGCGCAGGGATATAAGCGAGTGAGCCTGGAGACCGGCACGAAGGAGTACTTTGCCCCTGCTCGGGCCCTGTACGCCAAGGCCGGGTTCGTGCCCTGCGCGCCATTTGCTTCCTATACGGACAACCCTTACAGCGTCTGCATGACCATGGAGCTGTTCTGAGTGCGATAAGCCCGGTCTGGGCGCTGCGGGAGGTCGCCTCATACCTGGAGGAGGAGCGAGCCCCCAGCTACAAGGCTCTGGCTTTCCGCCGGGCGGCCCAGACAATTGAGGTGCTCCCCCCCGGCGAGGTTGAGTCCCTGTGGCGCAAAGGGCGGTTGGAGGACCTGCCGCGTGTCGGGGCCACCACGGCTGCGGTCATCGCGGAGGCCCTGGCCGGTAGCGAGCCGGCTTACTTGACGGCCCTGCGCGAGCGCGCTGCACCGTGGCCGGAAGGCACCAGCGGGGACCTGCTCAAGTCGGTGGCCGGCGACTGCCACACCCACTCGGACTGGTCGGATGGTGGCGTACCCATCGAGCACATGGCCAGGGAGGCCATTGCCCTTGGCCGGCAGTACATGGCGCTTACCGATCACAGCCCTCGGCTCACTGTGGCTCACGGGCTCGACGCAGACCGCCTGCGGCGCCAGATCGAGACCGTCGCCGCCCTCAACGACACGTTGGCACCGTTCCGCATCCTCACCGGCATTGAGGTCGACATCTTGGAGGACGGTTCACTGGACCAGGACCCTGCGCTGCTGGCCCAGCTCGACGTGGTGGTGGCAAGCGTCCACTCGAAGCTGCGCATGGACGGCACAACAATGACCAAACGCATGGTGAAGGCGGTCCTCGACCCGAATGTGGACATCCTTGGGCACTGCACAGGCCGGATCGTGGTAGGCAGAGGACGGCCGCAGTCGAGTTTCGATGCCGCGGCGGTGTTCGCCGCCTGTTCACGCGCCGGCACCGCCGTCGAGATCAATTCACGCCCCGAGCGTCTTGACCCCCCGGACGACCTCCTCGAGCAGGCGAAAGACGCCGGCTGCCGGTTCTCCATTGACTCCGACGCCCATGCGCCCGGTCAATTGAGGTGGTTGCGTTATGGCTGCGAAAAGGCGGCAAAAGTGGGCATTACGGCACAGGCGGTCATCAACTGCCGCCGGCTGCCGGATCTTCTGGAATTCACGCAGCGCCACGACCCTGGGTGATCAGTACGGCCCCGGGTGATTAATAGCGCTTGATCCCGTGCCGATGGCATCGACATGGGTTCGAGGCGGAGCATTGATCTGGTACCTGAGCGCGGGGGCGGGAGGGCGTCGCTAAGGCTGGCCAAGATCGTTGCCGGTGCATGTCTGGCGGTGGTTGGCATTGCCCCCCTGCCGGCGGTGGCGGCGCCCCAGTCGAGCCTGCCCCAGTCGAGCCTGCCCCAGTCGAATTTCGTGCTCCTTCGCAATCCAAAGGTCCGCGCTGTAAGCGACAAGGTTGTCCCCAAGGTGGTCTCGTTGACGGCAGTCCCGGCCGCAGTCGGGCCGGCCGGAGGTGTGGTGTTCGTCTCCGCACGCACCAGTGCCGGACAGAACTGCACCCTGAGAGGGTCCGCCGCCCGGCTTACCCTCGTCTACTCCAAAGCGGCGCGCTCGTGCGCCAACGGCGTCTTCCGGGCTCGGGTCCTGGTGGGCCCGAACAGGTCACAGACAGCGGTGCGGGTGCGCTTCCGGCTTGCCGTGTCCAAGGGTGACCGGGTCGGGGCAGCTCAGGTCCAGCTACAGGTCGGGGCGGAGCGGGTGAAGCAGGCGGTGCCGCCTCCCTCGTCGACGACGCCGGCGGCGACCACGACCGTCCCGGGTTCTGGCGCGGGAACGGCATTGCCCCCCGGGGGCGCCCCGGCTCCTCCGACGCCTACGACGGGGCCCACGACGACTGTCCCTGCGACGACTGTCCCTGCGACGACTGTCCCTGTTGCTGGTCCCTCGAGCGCCTCTCCGGCAACGTCGCAAAACTGGTCCGGCTACGCCGTGACGGGCGGGCCGTTTACTTCCGCACAAGGCAGCTTTGTCGTGCCTCAACTCTCTGCGTCCACCACCTGTGCCGAGCACACCTCGGAATGGGTTGGCATAGACGGTTTCTCAGTGTCGGGGAGCAACCAGGATTTGATCCAGGCCGGTATAGACGAGAGCGCCATCGACCCCTCTACGGGGGCTTGCGATCCTGGGAACATCTACATCGTCCCCTGGTGGGAAATCCTGCCCGCCCCCGAAACCCCCATCTCGGGGATGACCGTCAGTGCCGGCGACAGCGTCCTGGCACAAATCTCCCAGCTCTCGCCGACATCATGGAACATCGTGCTGACAGACCAGACAACGGGTCAAACATTCAGCACGCAACAGTCGTACTCGGGTAGCGCGTCGTCTGCAGAGTGGATCTTGGAGGCTCCCGTCGACCAGTCCAACTGTGGAGGGATATGCCAACTCGCTCCTTACTGCGTGGCGCAGGGGGGGACCTGCAGCGGGCCGGTCCCCTTCAGTGCTGTAGAGGCGGCCGGCACGCAATCCCAATGGTGGGACATCTCGATGGACCAAGGCTCGGGCGTGGTTTCGGCACCGTCTGCGTTCACAGGCACTTCCTTTACCGTGACGTACACGCCGGTCTCGAACGGCTTGTTCCACCCGTCTCTGGCTGAGAGCGCCTTCGCGGTGGTGCGCACGGCGTCAGCAGCCATGACCGGTGCTGGGGCGCAAACGCACGCACCTGCACCGGCTGGCCATAGAGCGCTGGGGATTTACCAGGGGTAGGGACCGGCGGTAGCTCAATGCCCGGCGATGGCGTGAGGTTCGTAGCCCGCCTCGAGCGAGGAAAGCTGATCCGGGCCTAGTTCGACCCCCAAGGCACCCAGCAGGTCCTCTAGCTGCTCGGTGCGGGTGACGCCGACAATGGGTGAAGTTACGACCGGTTTGGAGAGCAACCACGCCAGCGCTACCTGGCCTCGGCTTGCCCCGACCTGCTCGGCCACTCTACCTACGCCATCGACGATGTGGCGGTCCGCGTCCCGGTAGAGGCGCTTGCCAAACTCGTCGGTTTCGCTGCGGGCCGTGTTCGCGTCCCACTCCCTTGTAAGGCGCCCGCGCGCCAGAGGGCTCCAGGGGATCACGCCTATGCCCTCGTCGGCGCACAGGGGGAGCATCTCGCGCTCCTCCTCGCGGTAGAGGAGGTTGTAGTGGTCCTGCATGGAAACAAAGCGCGTCCAACTGTGGCGCTCCGCCGCCCTCAGCATCTTGGCAAACTGCCAGGCGTACATGGAGGAAGCTCCGATGTAGCGCGCTTTACCCGCCCGCACAACGTCGTGGAGCGCCTCCATGGTTTCCTCTACCGGGGTCGTAGGGTCGAACCGATGGATCTGGTAGAGGTCGACGTAGTCGGTCTGCAGCCTTCGTAGGCTGTTGTCTATCTCCGCCAGTACCGCCTTGCGAGAAAGGCCCCCGCCGTTGGGGCCATCGTGCATGCGCCCGTGGACCTTGGTCGCCAGCACGATCTGATCGCGGTTGGCATGCCGGCGGAGGACCTCACCGACTATCTCCTCGCTACTGCCGTCGGAGTAGACATTGGCGGTGTCGAAAAAATTTATCCCGGAGCTCAGGGCGCGGAGGATCACGGGCTCGGATGCTTCGGGTGTGAGGCTCCAGGGGTGGTTGCCCCTTTGCGGTTCTCCGAAGCTCATGCAGCCCAGGCACAAGCGCGATACCTCCAGTCCTGTCTTACCCAACTTCACGTACTGCATGTCCATGGCGCGGCTCCTCGAACGGTGCGGTCTTGTCGGTCGTTCACCTTATGGTCATATGATCTGCACCCGTATGGCTCGCACTCATTGAGGCTTTGAGTACTGGATGACGGCGGGTCTCGACATCTGGTGGCTGCTGCCTGCTGGGCTCGGTGCCGGGCTCAGTGGAAGTGTGGCCGGCATGGCGTCAGTGGTGAGCTATCCTGCCCTGCTCGCCGTCGGCCTCAACCCGCTGGCGGCCAATGTCACCAACACCGTCGCCCTCGTGTTCAGTGGTGTCGGTTCCACCCTTGGCTCCCGTCCCGAGCTCCACGGCCAAGGGCCACAACTGCGCCGCTGGGCCCCGGCGGCGGCCGCCGGCGGCTTGGTGGGAGCCGTGCTCCTGCTGCTCACGCCGGCGCGCTTGTTCGGCACTCTGGTGCCGGTATTAATCGGTCTGGCCAGCCTGGGCGTCCTGGTCCCTCGCCGGCCCGCGCAACCGGGCCGTGCCCGGAGCAGGGCGTGGCGGGTGCGCATGGGTGCAGCGGTGTTCAGTGTCGCTGTGTACGGCGGCTACTTCGGAGCGGCCGCAGGGGTCGCCCTCCTGGCGATCTTCTTGGCCGTCGCCTGGGAGAACCTGGCTCGCTCGACGGCGCTACGCAATGTCCTGCTCGGCGTGGCCAACGGCGTGGCTGCCCTGACGTTCGCGATAGCGGGGCCCGTGCACTGGTGGGATGTGCTTCCTCTGGCCGGGGGGTTCCTCGTCGGTGCCCGCCTGGGGCCGATCGTGGTCAGGCGGGCTCCTGCATGGCCGCTCCGGGTCGCTATTTCTGCTGGGGGGGTGGCGCTGGCAGTGCACCTGGGCCTGTCGGCCTACTGAGCTGCCGTCAAGCAGTAGCCGCAGCCCGGGGTAGTGTCGGTCAAGTAATGGGACGGCACCCTCAGGCCCAGGTTCCTCCCCGGCAAAGGGTCCCGGCGCCGCTGATGCGCCGGCGGCTTCCGTCGGGGCGGGGCGCCACCGAGCAGCCCAATGCCACTGGAGACGGCGACGCAGCTCTGTCGCTGCGGTTCTGGTGTGCCCTTGTGCTCACCGGAGTGGCCGCCGGCCTCTTTGGCGCCGCCCTGATGTGGGGCCTGTTCACCACCGAGCACCTTGTCTACGGTTACCGTTCGGGGCCCTTCGAAAGTGCGGTCGAGCGGAGCAGCGACGTCCGTCGGGTGGTCGCCTTGGTGGTCGCGGGGATTGTGGGCGGGCTTGCCTGGTACGGGCTGCGGCGTGCTACGCCCGGCGAGAGGGCGGACGTCGATGACATCGTGTGGCGCCCCGGTGGGCGGCTTTCTTTTCGTCGATGCCTAGGGACAAGCGTTATATCCGAGCTGGTGATCGGGGCGGGGGCATCTTTGGGGAGGGAACAGGCTCCCAAAATGATGGGGGCCGCGTCCGGGGAGCGCATTGCGGGATGGCTGGGCCTCAGTAGCGCTCAGCGGCGCTTGCTTGTGGCCTGTGGCGGGGGAGCGGGCCTCGCCGCGGTTTACAACGTCCCGCTGGGGGGGGCCCTTTTCACCATGGAAGTGCTGCTCGGGTCGGCAGCTCTACCGTCGGTGCTGCCCACGGTCGCTTGTTGCTTCGTGGCCACGGCCACTACATGGGTCTACTTGCCGTCTCACGCCAGCTACATCGATATTCCCTCGTACCACCTGCACCTTTGCCTATTGGCATGGGCGTGCCTGGTTGGGCCTCTGGTAGGAGTGCTGTCCACGGGCTACATCCGCCTGCTCGGTTGGGTTACCTACCACCGTGCCACGGGCGCGCGGTCGGTGCCGGCGATGGTAGGGAGCTTCGGTTTGCTCGGCCTGATCGGCTGGCAATACCCCCAACTTTTCGGCAACGGCAAGGACGCCGCCCATGACGTGTTCATTGGGCACGGGACCGTGCTCGTCTTCTTGGCGCTCTTCGCGTTGAAGCCGCTGGTCACCGCGGCCGCCCTGGGTAGCGGCGCCAGTGGTGGCGTCTTTACGCCGACCTTGGCGACGGGAGCCCTATTGGGCGGTTGCCTCGGAGGGCTGTGGTCCCATGTCTGGCCGGGTGGCGCTGTGGGCGCCTACGCCATGATCGGCGCAGCGGCGATGATCGGGGCGTCGATGCAGGCTCCTCTTTGCGGGCTCGCTTTGGTCCTCGAGCTAACGCATAGTGGCTTTTCTCTTATGGTGCCGATGATGCTGGCTACGGTGCTGGCAACGGCTGTTTCGCGTTACCTCGATGGTTATTCCATCTACTCGGCCCGCCTGCCGGGAGACGCCGACCTCGCTGAACCAGGTCCTGCCCACGCTGGCGCTCCGCTGAAGGCACCGAACTTCTGATGCCGCCCTGGGGGTGGTAGGGACCTTAGTCCCTACCTGTGGGCTGAGTGTCAGGCGGGCGCTTGGGAGGCCGATCCCAGGGTGACCCAGCGGCCACGACCGAGCTCGCCGAGGAGGCCCCATGCGCACGACGCACATCGCACCGACCGGGGTGGAGCGCACATTTGGTGAAGACGAGATCATCGTCTCCAAGACCGATCTGCGGGGGATCATCACCTATGCCAACGACGTCTTTGTCCGCGTATCGGCCTATCGGGAAGATGAACTTCTCGGCCGCCCGCACAACATAATCCGCCATCCCGACATGCCGCGATGTGTCTTCAAGCTCCTGTGGTCGACAGTCCAAGACGGGCGCGAAATTTTCGCCTATGTGGTTAACTTGGCGGCCGACGGCGCGCATTACTGGGTCCTGGCTCACGTAACCCCATCGTTTTCCCAGAGCGGCGAGATAATTGGCTACCACTCGAGCCGTCGCTGCCCGCGTCCGCGAGCTGTTCGGACCATAGCCCCTGTTTATGCGGCGCTTTGCAAAGAAGAATCCAAGTACTCTGACCCTGTTCAGGCGATGGCGGCATCGGCGGGTTTGCTCGGACGCACGCTCGAGCTGGAGGGACTTACCTACGAGCAGTTCGTTTGGGACATCATTGCCAAAGCGGAGGACGCAGCGTGAGCGACATCTCGTTGAGCGTTATCTCGACAGAGCTCGAAGAAGGCCTGCGCCTGATCGGCGATGCCTGCCGCCGTATCGCCGCCGGGGACTTCGAGGTGCGTGTACCAGAAGTACCCCCCGAGCTCGCGCCGTTGCGTGGTCAGATAAACCACCTGGTCGACACCATGGACGCTTTTATCCGCGAATCGTCCGCCGTGCTCCTGGCAGCAAAGGACCGACGGTTCCACCGCCGGTTCCTGGCTCGCGGTCTGAGCGGTGCAATTAGGGATGGTGCTCGCAGGATCGACGGTGCCCGCCACCAGATGGAGCTGGACGCCGTAGCGTGGGAGGCGGCCCGTTCCAGCCAGTCGAAGTTGGCCGAACACGTGCTCGGCGTGGCCGGTCAGGTGGCGGCGGCGAGCACGGAGTTCGGAGCGTCCGCCGGGTGCCTGGCGACCTCGGCCGACCAGGCACTGCAGCAGATGACTGCCGCTACGCAGACGGTCCGGTCGCTGGAGGCATCAGCCAGGCGTATAGGCAAGGCGGCGGCCCTTATCCAGCGTGTGGCCGCTCAGACCAAGCTGCTCGCTCTCAACGCCACGATCGAGGCGGCGCGCGCCGGCAGTGCTGGCGCCGGCTTCTCAGTGGTGGCGCACGAGATCAAGACGCTGGCCGAGGAGGTGTCGGGATCCTCGGAGGACATCAGCGCAGCTGTGGCGGACGCCCAAGCGACGGTGGACGCTGCTGCCGTCGCCCTGGGCGGGGCCGAGGGTGCCATGGGCGAGGTGCACCGCCAGGTCGAGGGGGTGGCGCTCGCTGCCGGCGACGGTGAGGGCGGTCTTGCCCTCATGGCCGAAACGCTGCGAGCCGAGATCGAGCACTTCGCCGCTGGCGCCTAGAGCACGAGCACGGCCAAAGCTGGCGCAAACAGGCAAAGGACGAGCTCCGCGGTTGGTCTAGGGCCAGACGGCGCACTTACCCCTTGATATGAGAGTGTTGGCTGGGCGCTTCGTGGCGACTAAGGAGGTCTCCGCTTTGAGCTCCGCCGATGTCGGTGGTCCGCAAGCACCTAGCGATGAAGTGGCCATGCTGCGTGCCGCTTCGGGTGGCGAACCAGCGGCCGTGCGTTGGCTGCTCGACGAAGTCGCTCCCATCGTCTACGGCTTCATCTACGCCCGCGTGGGCGGTGCCTCCGGCGCCGAGGATCTGTTGCAGGAGACGCTCCTGGAGGCGGTGCGTAGCGCTCACGCATTCCGAGGGGGCTCCGCCGCGTCTACCTGGATGTGCTCTATCGCCAGGCGCCGGCTGGCGCGCTACTACGAGACGGAGCGCAGAGCGGAGGCCGCCCGTCAGGGTCTGCACTTGCTTGGAACGGAACCGCTGCACGCGCCGGAGGCGAGCGCTTCGTTCGAGGCACAGGACGAGGTGGTGCGCGCCCTGGGCAGGCTCCCGGCAACCCAGCGGGAGGTGCTCGTCCTCAAGTACATAGAAGGGCTGTCCGTGGAAGAGGTGGCCCAGCGTTGCGGGCGTTCGAGGGTCCAGGTGCAGTCGCTCCTGCAGCGCGGCCGCGACGGGCTGCGACGCGAGATGGAGGCCGGAAATGCTTGAAGCCGTGCGATCCGACAAGGCCGTGCGATCCGACAAGGCCGTGCGATGACTGATCAATGGCACGAGCTTTTGGCCGGCGCAGACCGCCCCCGGGCTCTCCCCCCCGTGCTCCGCCAGCGTCTCGAGAACGAGTTGCTCACGACCGGAGGTGGAGAAGGCGTAGTTGCTGAGCCGATCCCGCCCGCCCTCCGCGGCCGCCTGGCGAGAGCGATCGGAGGACCGAGGCGCGCTCAGCGCAAGGCATTCGTCGTTGCGGTCACCGGTGTCGCTGCCGCCTTGGCGGCGCTCAGCTTGATCGGCGCCCCAGGATCCGGAGCCAGGCCCAGCATCCAGGCCCTGGCGCTCCCGGGTGTAAAGGCCCCCGCTCGCGGCGCGAACAAGGTCGGCCCTGCGGCTTCTAAGAGCCTCCAACCGCTACACGTCAGCCGCCCTGCCCCCTCGCGCACAGGCCCAGGGCGCACCCCGACGGCGACGACCTCGCCTCAAGATGTTGGCGCCGCCGGGGCACCGGTCACGGTGCCTGCCTCCGGCAAGGGGAGCGCCGTTCTTGGCCCGAGCCAAAACGGCACCGGGGTGGCGCCGTCATCGGTCTTCGCCACCCATAACCTGGCGTTCACATCCGTTCTCGTTCCCGACAGTGGGGCTGCCGTCGGGGGCAACCTTGTGCGGCTTAGAGGTGCGGGAGCGAGCGGCGTACGTGACGTTTACTTCGGTGAGGTACGGGCGACGATCGTGGATCACCGCGGTCCGGGCGAAGTAGTGGTCCGTGCGCCCGCAGAGCGCCCGGGCCGTGTGCTGGTCACCGTCTCCCTGGCAGGAGTGCGGGGCC
>DASSZK010000049.1:0-7218 GCA_035702845.1 Acidimicrobiales bacterium | reverse complement strand
TATGGCGCCGGCCACGACTCTGGCGTTGGCCTGGCGCGAGGTTGACCAGTAAGACGCTGTTTCCACGTCGAGCCACCATGTGCGGCTTTGCGCCCCTACGGCCGAAGCCTGGTCAACGGAATAGTTGGCGGTGTTGTAGCCGTAGTTGTACGACTGGCAGTAAAGGTCGTGGAGACGGCAGTGCCCGGCCGGCCCCAATGACCAGGCCGCCGGGTTGGCACCTCGTGGCGAGTTCAAGTTGATGTAAGTGGTCAGATGGTCGCCGGCCCAGGCCGCTTCCTTGTGAAAGCAGGGGTTACCAGTGAAGGCCCAGCCGCCATTTACGCCGACGATCGCTACCTGGGCGGCGGGGGGTAGGGCGCCGCCGCACTGAGGCCAAGAAACGTCGTACCCCCTTGCGCCGGCACGGTAGCCGGTTCGGCCCGGGCCGATGGCGGGGGCCGGCGAGGGTACGGGGACAACGTTGCGGGCGGCTCGCGCGGCTGCGCCCTTGGCTTTGGCGCCGGCGTTCGAACGTGCGCGTACGAGGCCGATCGGTGAGGTGGCAGATGGCGAAGAAGGACCGAACGCCCCGCTGCTGGCGAGGCCCCTTCCCGTCCCGCGCGCCATGACCATGCCCACGACATGCTGACCCGCCGGGAGGGTGCCGTACCCCGAACCTCGAAAAGCGGCGTCACCGAATGTCAGTACGCCGCCGTCGGAACCGGTGAGCCAGAAACCGCCGCCGGTTGGCACGCTCTGTATGGCGACAATCGGGCCGGCGAGCCGAGCGCGGGTGGCGTTGCCCAGGTGGGCCGCATCCCCGAAGGGCACGACGTTGCCGTTGGCCGCGGCCACCCAGTAGCCGCGACCGTCGGCCGTCGTGGCGATGCCAACTGCTCGCGTATGGCGCAGATTGCGAATGGCGCCCCCATGGGGGACGGCGTCACCGAAGGCACGCGCCCGCCCGTCCGCGGCCAGAAGGTAGTAGCCGTGACCATCAGGCGCCGGCGTGAACGCGACGATCGGAGAACCGAGGACCGTCCTGCCGAGCGACCCGTAATAGTGTGCGTCCCCGAAACTGAATATGCCACCGGCCCTGGAAACCAGCCAGTAACCGCGCCTGTCAGGCGTAGCCGCCATGGCCACGATCCTCTGGTGCCCAGCCCGAGGCGGGAGCGAGCCGAGGTGCGGCGCTCCCCCCATCGCCCACACTCGTCCCGAGCGCTGGGCAACCCAATAGCCGTTGGGGCCGTCAGCGATGGCGACGATCGGGGACGACAGCCCACGCCCGAGAGAGCCGGCGTAAGGGGCTCGGCCAAATGCTCCAACCGATCCCGCATCCGTCACCATCAGGTACCCCGCTGAGGCAGCACTGATCGGGGAGGCAACGATCGGTGACGACGGCATCGCCCGCGAGCTGGACGCCGGCCCTTTGGCCGGCGCACCTTTGGCCGGCGCACCTTTGGCTCGAGCACCGGCCCTGCGAGCCCTTGCGGGCCGAGTTGTGGTGGTGGGCGCGACCGCAGGGGTGGTGGACGAAGTGGTTGAGCTCGGGCCGGCAACCGTTGTCGTCGGGCCCAGCGCCGACGTCGTCGTTGTGGCCGCTGGCCCTGTCGTGGTGGGCCCGGTCGTGGTTGGGGCCGTGGTCCCCGTCGGTGCGGGCCCGTAGGGGATGGTCGTGGATGTGGTGGCTGTTGGGGTCGTGGTGGTAGCGGGTGATGTCGCGGCACTCGTCGACGTCGAGGGCGCAGCGCTTGTGCCAGGGGTGGTGGTACTTGCCACAGACGTGCTCGTTGTCACAGGCGGGCTCGTAGTAGTGGTGGTGGTGCCCGTCCCACCGGTGCTGGTGGTCGCGGTACTGGCAGTCGTGCTGGTGGCCGCGGTACCGGTCGTCCCGGTGGCGGTCGTGGTGGTTGCTGCAGCGCCCAGACCGTTGGCGCTCGCCGTCGCCGGCCCGCTCATCAACGGCACGCAGGCGACTGGGGCAAGGACCAAGGCGGGCGTGAGGAAGCGCCGGACGCTGCGGGCCAATGCACGGGCGGCGGGGCCAGGCGGCGCCACCTCGTAAGGGCCAGGCGTCGGGCGGTGGGGGGCGCGCATGGTCACGGATCTCCTCGTAATTTCAGCCAGGCTCGAGCTGGCAGGCCAGGCAGCGCCAACTAGGCGACCCGGTCCTGCCCGGCGACAGCGACGGCTGCCATAATGCGTTCGCCGCGCGGGCCTGCTCCGCCGTGGGCAGGCAACTTATTTCCAGCTCTTAAACTTTCCGGTTTTACCCTCGGCAAATGTTGGTGAATCTTTAGCAGTTAAGACTTTAGCCTGCCGAAAGTAGATTTGCCTATGACCCGTATGGGTGGTTCATGTCATGGTCACCCCTGCCCAAATCGGACAATGCACCCATTTGTCGATGGAACGGCGCGGGATTGACGCGGGGGCGCCGGGGGGTCAGAAATCGAGCTCAGAAATCGAGCTCAGAAAGCTCGGGGTACCAGCGGAGTGAACGGCTGAGCGCTTCGGCCCAGCGCGAACGATGACTGTCGGAGCCCGGTTCGACGACGGCGAGGGGTGTCGCCAAGGCAGCGGCTTCTTGGAGGCTTGACCATGTGCCCGCGCACGACCCGGCAACGAAGGCTGCCCCCAATGCGGTGGCCTCGACCTCGGCCGAGACGGCCACCGGTACCTGGCAGGCGTCCGCAAGCTCTTGGACGAACACCGGGTTCTGGCTCATACCCCCGTCTACCCGCAGTTCTGCGATGGGGTAGCCCGAGTCGGACCGGGCTGCCTCGAGTAGGTCGGCACCTCGTTGGGCGACACCACGCAATACGGCGCGTACCACCTGGGGCCGGCCGCTGCCCGTGCTCATCCCAACCAGCACAGAACGGGCGCCGAAGTCCCACTGCGGCGTACCGATGCCCATGAGGGCAGGCACGAACATGACGTCCCCGGTGTCTTCGCACTGAGAGGCGACCTCGGCGGACTGCGCCGCCGATGCCAACACCTGTAGGTCGTCGACCAACCACTGAAGCGCCGTGCCGGCCGAGAGCATCAACCCCTCAACCCCCCAAACCAAGCTGCCATCGAGTTGCCAGCCGACCACCGGAAGGCAGCCGCGCTCGCCACGCTTGGCATGCGCGCCGAAGGCGGGGGGTGCCCCACCGATGTTGACGTCGAGGAAGGCACCGGTGCCGAAGGTCGCCTTGGCGTCGCCGGGCTTCACGCAGCCCTGACCTATGAGCGAGGCTTGCTGGTCCCCGATGAGGGCGTAGATCGGCGGCGCTCCACGTAGAGCGCTGGCGGGCCCCAGTTCGCCCCCGGTGTCGGCAATGCGGGCCAGTGCCGACGCGGGGATGCGGAGGCGCTCGAGGCGGACCGGGTCCCAGGCGAGGGCCGCCCGTCCGCCCAGGACGTCCTCGGTGGGTAGAAGACCGCTTACCCCGGCATTGCTCGGGTCGGTGACGTGCAGTTCTCCCTTGCTAAGCACCCAGGCTGCCCATGTATCCAAAGTGCCGAGGCGCACCTCCCGTTGGCGCGCCGGGTCGAAGTTGTCCAGGAGCCAGGCGGCCTTGGTGGCTGCCTCGTTTGGCGCCAAGCGCAGCCCCTCACCCTGGAGCTCCAGGCAGGTGCCGACCGTGCGCAGGTCCTGCCAGCTCAATGCCGGACCGATCGGCTCCCCGGTAGCGGCGTCCCAGACGACCGTGCTGCCCCGTTGGTTGGCTATACCTACGGCGTCGACGCCGCCTACCTGGCTGAGGCAGGCCTCTGCCACCTCGACGATGGCAGCGGCGGTCGCTTTGGCGTCTATCTCGACCAAGCCGGGGAACGGGACGTTTGCGGGGGCTCCCGCCTGGTGGCGGGCTGCCACCGAACCGTCCGGGCGCACGACAAGAGCTCGCACGGAACTGCTGCCGACGTCTACCACCAGGATGCTGATGACGGCCTCCTCGTTGAGGTGAGACCAGAAGTTAACCACACCGCTCCCGGTGCCCGACGCTACGGTTGGGGCGTGCCCGAGCAGCTTTCAGACATCGGTGGTTGGCCGGCCCTTCTCGGCCGTTTGGCGGCCGGCGAAGACCTCTCGCCAGGGGAGGCGGCAGCCGCTATGCGTGAGATCTTCGACGGGGCGGCTACCCCCTCGCAGATTGCCGCGTTTATTTTCGGGATGCGCTGCAAGGGTGAAACGGCGCCAGAGCTGTCGGCGATGCTCGAGGCGATGTTGGAGGTGGCCGAGCTCGTGCCGGCCCCCGCCCCCCTGAGAGCTCGCCTGGTCGACACCTGTGGGACGGGCGGCGACATGTCCGGCTCGATAAATATTTCGACGATCGCCGCTTTGGTGGTCGCGGGTGCCGGGGTGCCCGTGTGCAAGCACGGAGGCCGGGCGGCGTCGTCGCGCACTGGTTCCGCCGATGTCCTGGAGGCTCTGGGGGTGGAGATTTCTCTCGGTCCCGGTTCAGTATTGCGCTGCATCGAAGAGGCGGAGATCGGGTTTTGCTTTGCCCCCCGTTACCACCCGGCTATGCGCCACGTCGTGCCCACCCGGCGCGAACTGGGGGTGCGGACTGCCTTCAACCTCCTGGGCCCGTTGGCCAACCCGGCCCGGGCGCCGTTCCGTTTGGTGGGAGTAGGCGACGGGCGCGTCGCCGAATGTCTCGCCTCCGTCCTTAGCACTTCGGGGACGGCGCGGGCGTGGGTGGTGCACGGCGAGGACGGCCTGGACGAACTTTCTACGACCCAGCCTTCAAAAGTGGTCGAATGGCGGGCGCCAGGCGCAAACGGTGGGGACGAGCCCGGGGAGCTGCGCACCTTCACGTTGGACCCTGGAGCGCTCGGGCTGGCACCGGCCAGACCCGAGGACTTGAAAGGCGGGGATGCTGCGCAGAACGCGGAGGCGGCGCTGCGTGTGCTTTCTGGCGAGGTCGGGCCGCACCGCGACATCGTCCTTCTCAACGCAGCGGCTGCCCTGGTAGTGGCCGGCCACGACCATGATCTCGAGGCGGCATTGGCCAGCGCTGCTGACTCGATCGGCTCGGGCCGGGCTAGCGCGTGCCTGGAGCGCTTGGTCCAGGTGTCTCAAGAAGAAGCAGGAAAGGCGTAGCAAACCGGCCGGTAGCATGGCGACCTGATGGGTGACGGCTGATGGGTGACGGCCCCACGATCGCGGCGGCCGGTGCCGCCCTTGGGGCCTCGCTGCTGTTTGCCGTGGGGGCGGCCCTACAACACCGCACGAGTTCTGGTGCTCGTGTCACCGGCTTCCGGCCCTCTCAGCTGGCGGACTTTGCCCGGTCTGTGGGCCGCAACCCCGGGTGGGCCCTGGCGATAGGCGTAGAGGCGATCGGGGTGTCCCTGCATGCTGTTGCCCTGCACCTGGGAACCCTCGTACTTGTCCAGCCGTTGTTGGTGAGCACGATCGTGTTCGCGCTTGCTGTGCGCCGGCGTATGGACTGCCGTCCGGTAGGGGGCCCCGAGCTGCGGTGGGCGCTGGTGCTGACGGGCGGGCTGGCCCTTTTCCTTGTGTTGTCCAACCCGAGCGCCGGCCAGGCCGGAAGGCCGGACCAGTGGCCTGCGGTCGCTCTTTCGGTGGGGTGCGCTGTCGCCGTAGTCGTCATGGTCCTGGTGGCCCGGGCGCTCGAGGCGCGTCCGCGGGCGTTCCTGCTCGGCACCGCCTCGGGCATCACATTTGCGGGCGCCGCTGCGCTGATAAAGACAACGGGCGATATAGCTACCAGCCACGGTGTGGCGGCAATGTTCACCCAGTGGCCCTTTTGGGCCACGCTGGTTGTCGGGGGTACGGGGATGGTCTTGAGCCAGGTCGCTTTGCAGTCCGGCCCACTTTCGGCAAGCCTTCCCCCGGCACAAGCCATAAACCCCTTGTTGAGCGTGCTACTGGGCGTAGTCGTGTACGACGAGCCCCTGCGCCACGGCTTGTTACCCCTATGCGCCCAGGTGACCGGCCTCTTGGTGTGCCTGGGAGCAACTGTCGTGCTGGCCCGGGCCGAAGGTATGAGCGCCCGGCCCGCTAAGAACAGCGCTCAAGCAGGGCCTCCGGGCCCCGGGACGGTCGATATTGCGGCAGCGGTACCCTCAATGGGAAGAGCGCTCCCGTCCCTGACCAAGCCTGACCAAGCCTGACCAAGCCTGACCTAGTCGAGCCCTTGGCGGCCCGAGGCTGCGGCCGCCCTCAGCCCGGCGGTGGCGCCAGCTCACCGAAAGCTTCCTCCATTGCCTTGATGCGCTGTTGAAGGTTCAAGTCTCCCGTGCCGTGGCCCAACGACAAGCTGTTGCGCCGGGCAGCGAGCTGGTGAACCCTACGGGCGGCGTCCTCGACGGCCCGTACCTGCAGCTCCAGGTCGTCGAGGGCACGGGCCTTGCCTAGTCCTCTGGGCATACAGCTGGCGGCAAAGACGTGCTGGTCCACGGACATGGCTTCTTTGACGACGTCACCCGCCAGGCCGGCGATGGCATCGACGCTCGCTGTCTTGGCTGTCCTGGCCCAGCGCCGACGCGCGGGTGAAGGCGGTGCGATGCTCGACGCCAGCTGGCAGGCGAGGCGCAGCCGGCGGTGCATCATCGCCGGGATGCTCGGGCTCCACAGCCAGCGCAGCGGGGCATCGCGGAACTTGCGGCCCGGCAGTAACCGGTTGGCACGCTGCAGGTGGTTGGCGACCACTGCGACGGCACCCGCCACCAGGGCGACCGGCGCCACGAGGAACGTGAGGAGCAGCACCAGCCATTCGTGCATATGACAATGCTACGGCCGGTTCACGAGCCGATCTCCCACATGGCGTCGAGGTCTTTGCGGCTATAGGAGCGGAAGGCCACCATGGTGCGAGTGTCTGTCACCCCGGCCAGGCCGTGCAGGCGTCCCGTGACCACCTCGGCCAGCTCCTCGATCTTGCGCACCCTCACCACAGCCACGATGTCGGCGTGGCCCGCGACCGAGTATGCCTCCGCAACGCCCTGCACAGCAGCCACCTCCTCTGCCAGGTCGGCAACCCGGGCCGGTTCGGCGTCTATGAGAACGAAGGCGGTGACCATGGGCCAACCGTAGTGCCGGCAGCGCTTATACGGCGTAAAGGTCGCCGTTGGGGCCCTTGGCGATGGCGATCTTGCGCAGGCCGGTGGGGGCCGGGCCCTGGGTGACGTCACCATTGGCGGGGTTGAAGACCGAGCCGTGGCAGGGGCAGATCAGAAGTTTGTCGCCCTGGCTGTAGCCGACTGTGCAGCCGGCGTGTGGGCACA
>DASSZK010000279.1:0-6188 GCA_035702845.1 Acidimicrobiales bacterium | reverse complement strand
CGCACCGAGGGCAGCTTCATATGGCCAGCCCCATGTCATCGTCCCGGCGCGGGGCGCCCCGGCCCGGTTGCCCCAGGCCCCGGGGCAAGCGGCCCTTCGAAGGACCCGAGCTTGAGGGCTCGAGCTGGGACACAGCCAGGTGCTGAGCACGCGAGGCACGTAGTTGCTCGGCCAGGGCATCGTTCGCATCGGCGAGGTCCGAAGCGACGACGAAGATCTCATTGGAAAGCCGTCCCCGTGACATCCCCACATATCCTGCCTCGCGGTAGAGGCGCTCGGAGCCGAGAAGAAAGGCCCGGTCGACCGTCGCCCCTTGCGCCTTGTGCACGGTGCTGGCATAACCGTGGCCGACATGGCCGGCGTCGAGGTACTCGGCGGGGAGCCGCCGGCCGTCATCAAGGACGAGCCAACGCTGCTCGGTGTCTAGCGCTACGACGACGCCGGCCTCCCCATTGCGCACCCCCAGGCTGCGGTCGTTGCGCAGGAGCATCACCCGGTCGCCGACGGCGAACTCGCGCCCGGCCGCCACAAGCCTTCCCTCCCCGAGCACCCCGGCAGCCTCTAGGTGGCTGCGGGCAAGCGCGTTCAGCTGGTCGACGTCGCCGCGGCGCAGGGCGTACATCATCGCCTCGTCCCCGTCAGAGCGCGCGTGCCACCAATGCTCGGCCATGGCCCGGCGCGCTTCGTCGGCGTCAGGAGCCAACAAAACCCTCCCGGCATTGCCATATTCAGCCAGGGCAGCTTCGAGCGAGCCGGCGCGCAGTTCCGCCAAGGCGCCGCGTTCCCACACCTCGGCTTGGCGGCGGTTCTCGCGGAGTTCGACCACGGGGAGCTGCTTAGCCAAGGCGGAAAAGGCGCCGCCGGCGTCGACCTCGGGCAGCTGGCGCGGGTCCCCTACCAGCACGACTTGCGCACCCGCGGCTTCGGCATGGCCGAGCAGGCGCGCCAGCTTTCGTGTACCGACCATCCCGGCTTCGTCGACCACGACCGCGCTGTTAGGGGCAAAGCCTGAGCCAGGGCCGGGGGACTCCAGGTCCATGAGCAAGCGGTCGAGTGTCGTCGAGGCGATACCTGACCCGGCCTCGAGCTGGGCCGCTGCGCGTGCCGCCAAGGCGGTACCGATTACCTTGTGCCCGGCCGCTTCCCACACCTCTCGCGCCGCGTCGAGGGCGAACGTCTTACCTGCGCCGGCGCGCCCGACCACTATCTGGACTCCGGCTCCCGAAGTCGTGATGACCTCGACCATTTGGCGTTGCTCGTCGGAGAGTGTCGGTCTTTGATCGAGCGCTGCCGCCAAGTGCTCGGGGCGCACGAGCGAAAGTGCGTCAGCGCTGCGCCCCATGGCTCCCTTGAGCACGGCCGCCTCCAGTTCCACGAGCTCGAAGGTCGACCAGCGTCGTTCGCAGCGCGCGGGCGTGGCCAGCTCGACCACTTGGGGAGAAGCGAGCAAGGTGCCGGCAGCGGAGCGCAGTTCCTCAACGCGCGCCCCGCTTTCGTGCGCCGCGGCCAGAGCCTGTAGGACTGCCCGGCGGTCAAAGCTCGTCGCATGGGCGGTCAAGCCGTCAGGCCCGAGCAGTTGTTTGGCCAGTTCGCCTGGCTCGGGTGCAAGCCCCGGGCCCATGTGCGCCAGTTCCTCGACGAAGCCTCTGCTCACCCCCAGGGCCTGCGCCCGCGACACCCACTCGCTTCGCAGCTCGGAAAGCCCGGGCACCAACGCCTTCGCTTGTCGGGTCGAAAGGGCGGCGACCTCGGCCGCGCCCCGCGAGCTTCCCCCGTTGGCTTCGAGCACGGCTTCGATGTCGGCTCGGCGCGACGAGAACGCAGCGGTTAGCGCGCGCGGTACGCCTTCGATCTCCGCTGCTCCCTTTGTGACTGGCCCGAAGCCGAAGCCAATCTCGCTTAGTTCTGCTCGCAACGCCGCTTGGTAGAGGTAACCGGTGGTCTTTGCCCAGGCGTAAAGACGCGACCCGTAAGGTGCGCTCCAGCGACCGTCATCGCCCGGGGTGGCATTGGCTATGACGACGTGCGAGTGCAGTTGCGGGTCGCCGGCGCGCGAGCTTCGATGAGGGAAGGCAGCGGCGACGAAGCCTCCGGTAGTGATCACCTCGTTGCCTCCTGCTCCTCGTCTTGCCCGCAGCGCCTCGGCTTCCATAGCCCCGAGCGCGTCAGCCACGGCGCGGTCATGAGCGCCGGCGATAGCGCTCGACAGCTCGTGGCCGGCCAGCGCCCAAGCAACGGAAACGGACTTCGGTGCGGAGAAGCAAAGGTCAAAGCCGGATAGCCGAGAGGCGGTGGTGGTGGGCACGCCCAGGCTCTCGCCTGTGAGCGGATGGCGTGCCTCGAGGACAGCGCGGAAGTCTTCGGCTTCCACCCGACCGGACAACCCGAGCAGCAACGCGGCCTTGCCCAACCACTGGCCTGGCTCGGCTTCGTCCGCTAAGTAGTACTCGTCTGCGCCGGCATGGACTTGGTCGATGTAGTAGCCGGCGCGTCCCGGCGTGAGCTTGCCGATGGAGAGCATCTCAGGCCACCAGTGCCCGCTCGGCGCGTGAGCGCGTGGCCCGCAAGACGTCTTGGTTGTAGCCAAGACGAACGGCCGCTTCGGTGTCGCTGTAGCCGAGGACGCGGGTCAGGTACACCGGCCGCGCCGCCGTTGCGCTCAGCCTTCCAGACCTCACCGCCTCGGCAACTTCGTCGCCTAAACGCTCGGCGGTGCTGCGCTCCGGGCCGGCGGCCCAGGTACCGACGACCGCAATTGGCATTCTCCGGTACAGTGCGCGTACCTCTCGGCGGCGCGCTGCCCGGACCCGCTGGCGCGCCCTCTCAACGATGAGGACCGCCAACCCTTCGGGGCAACCATGGCCCTCGGACAATGCGTCGCTCAGGGCAAGGATCTCGGCCCAGCACTCGCTGACGAGGGCGGCCTCAAGGTCCTTTAGGTCAGTCGCGCTGGCCCCTCCGCGCCGCCAAGTGGCGAGTACTCCCGAGAGCCTTGGTGATAGCGAGGCCAAGATAGCAATGTGAGCGAGCCCGTCGGCGGGCACCGAGAGAAGCTCAGTGAGCAGTTTGTCCTGGCGCTGCGGGCCGCTGTCCCGGCACTCCCGGACGAGCTCGGCGACGCTCTTGTAGCGAGCAAGGCCGGGCCGGGTAAGCGCCCACGCCGCCATGCAGCGGCGCCCAGCAAGGGTGGTAGATGTCGCGGCAACGTACGAACTGATGGCGCTGATGAGCGAGCGGTGATCCGTCATGGAGGTGATCGTCCGGGGAGCACCTCATGCGCAACGTCAGGGTCAACGTCATCTGCGACCTCATATTTGGGAAATCTTCGAGTGACGACCCGAGGCGGCCGGGCGCGTATAAGCCCAGCTCACCGAGCACGTCGGTCGGCTGTGTGATGTTGCGTGTGACGTTGGCACCGGCATCTGACGATGCCAACAAGCGCCGTCTGAGCGGGCGGCGACGCCTCTGCGTCGACGCCGACGGTCGTCCGAGGCACGCCCGCCGGAACCCGGTTAGCGGTTGCCTGGCCGGGCTTCCGGCGGTAGAGGAGCGTTGAGCTGGCGACTTGGCCTTGCGGCACGGGCTACCAGTGCCGGCGCCAGCCGGCACTGCACAGCTTCACTCCCAGAGTGAAACTGTGTGATGACTGGCCTGGCCCTTTAGCCGGAGTGCGCCTTGAGACTGTGGAGCGCGTCTTCGCAACCGGCCCTATGCCGAAGGCCACCGGCGTGAGATCCTGGGTGCCGGCGCCCTCGAGGACAGCATGGAGGCTGGAGCTGTGCAAGTGTTCTTTCTGCCGTGGGCCCGCGGCCGAGCTTGCCCCACGCGGCGTAAGCGCCAACCGGGCGCGCCTTGCGGCGAGGAGCCGCCGTTGGTGCGCTCACCTGTGGGCTATTGACGGTGGCAAAACGTAAGGCAGCGTGGGGCGCCGAACGGCGGGTTGCCGCCGCTTGGTGGTGGAGAGGGTGCCGGGACCGAGCGACGGACTATCGTCGTTGCCATGCCAGAACACCGCCCGTCTAAGTCCCGAGCAGAGGTGCAGCTCGCCGAGCTGGCTGATGCGGAAGCGGCCCAGTTGAAACAACGCCACAAGGACCGGGAGGCGGCCATCCGCCGTTACGAGAACGCCCGCCGTGCCCTGACCGATGCGGAGACGGCAATGGCGTCGGCGCGCCAAGAGCAGGCATCTGCCATCGGCAGCCTTCTTGACAGTGGGCTCGATACCAACGCTGTGGCCGGGGTGCTCGGTGTCGACGCCCGGAGGATTCGTGAAGCGCGATCGGTCACGAAGAGAGCCAAGTCGGACGCTGGCGTCGGCGTAGGCAACACCTCAGAGGCACACGACTGAGGACGCTGCGCGGCCCGGGCCTTGGAGCCTCGCCGGCATGCCCGCGCTGTGGCCTATGGGCCGATAACGTTCGGGTCTGCGCAAGTACACGCGGGGTTGGGTGATACTGCGGCGAGCGGTACACGAGTGAGCCGGCGGTACCCGGACGCCTTCAACTCGTCGAAAAGCTCAAATGCGAAGCAGCATGAGCCCAAGGCCGTCGGCGTGGGCTGTCCCGGCACTCCCGCCCATGAGGCCGGAGCCAGCAACGTCCCGAGCCCCGTTACAGAGCACACGATCTCGGCGACGCCGATGGTGAAAATCTGGTCCATAGACGCGGCGATCTCCGTCACTTGGTCATGGAGCCGCACGAAGAGCTGACGGTAGAGAGTGCATAGGCCATCTAAGGTCTATGTCGCCAATTCCGCTTGTTATGACCTCAAAGGCTACGTTCCTCTAGGCCACCTGGTTCCCACCAAGCGCGATCACGCCCTGTCATGCTGGCACGTAGCGGGTCGAACGTACGGCCCGAACAGAGGACGGGAGAAGATGGCCGCACAGCGAAAGGTGAAGATCCATCGGGCCGACCCTGCGGGTTTCGTCCCGGCAGACGCGGTGGGCGCCATACGAAAGGCGGTCCAGTCCGGCACGGCGGAGCTCTCCATCGGGAGGGGGCAGAGTCTCCTAGCAAAGGCGCCCCGCAAGCGCCCGGGCGACCATGGCCACCACGTGGTGCTCTATCGCATCGAGAGCGACGATCTGCCGTTTCTGCTGGACCGCTCAACAGGCGACTTCAAACCGCTGGAGGAAGTACTCAACAGCCTCCCAGAACTGGCGCAGCCGACCTACTACGGGCTCTTCGACGACGGCATCGTCACGTTCGTGTACAACCACGTCGGACCCAAGGAAAGCCAGCTGGCCAGCTATCTGTATTGGCTTGACGAGACCAAGTTCGACTACACGTTCCCGCCTGTCGCCCGGAACGACATCCTTGAGGCCATCGCTGCCAACCAGGGCGTCCGGCTGTTCAATATCAGAGTCCTCACCGATCAGCTTGTTCGGTTAAGCGACATAAGTGAACTGGCCGGCATGCGGGCCGTCGCCGAAGGGCTCCCGGTGGGGGACGTGGAGATCATCGTCCGAGCGCGCACCGACACCCAGAAGTCGGCTCTCGGCAATGTCATCCAGCGGATCGCGCCGCGGCTCCGGTCCGCGAACCACCGCGGCGCCATCGAGAAGGCTCGCATTGAACTGGCCGAGATCGACGGCGTGACCGGTGATGAGTCGCTGAACCTTCTGCTCGACAAGCTGGTTGTCACACACACGGTGGATACTGTTCCGGGGAATCGCCGATACTTGGATGAGACCTCCGCTCGGAATGCCCTGGAGGAGGCTTACGTCCAGGTAGCCAGATTGTGAGTGATGGACGGAACGGAGGTGGCACGGCTATGGGGAAGATCTCGAACCAGCCTGCCTACGACCACATCGCAGGGTTCGCCGCGCTCGGCCTGTACTTGGGCCTGCACTTCTCGGGCCTGCATGCCCTGAGCTTCACTGACTGGGGAGCGGTCACCGCCCTTCACCAAACCCTGCTGGAAGCCGCAGCCGGGCTCTTCGGTATTGTGTTCGCAGCGGTGGCCATCCTCCGTGGCTTCGGAGGTGGCCGTCGCATCGACCACCTACAGAGCCGGCTCGCACGTCCGCTAACAACCAACCTCAAGGCCGTCATCCGGTCTCTCGGTCTGGCCACGGCGGTAACGATCATCACCATGCCGCTCGATGGGCCGACCGGTCATGCCACGGTGGCCCGGGGGGCGACCGTGTGGGTGGTCGCGTTCGCGGGTGTGCGGATGGTGCGGCT
>DASSZK010000262.1:0-6882 GCA_035702845.1 Acidimicrobiales bacterium | reverse complement strand
GGTCCCATGACTGGCAACGGGGGTGGTCCCATGAGGCTGGCAATAACAGCGCTCAGGTGGTCCCTTGTGGGTGGCAGCTGACACCGCCACGCGCCGCAATAGGCGGCGAGGCGCAACCTCGTCGCTCGAGTGGGTCCCCCGTGATCGGCGTTTGTGCAGAGCGTCTCGACGGCTAGCTCTGAGAAACGTCATCTGCGCGTCCCAGTCTCGAGTCGCCATCGTTTGTCGGGTCGAACAGTCTGTGTGCACGGTTTCGGAACGTGCTTCCTTGCGTTTGCATGACCGATTTAAGACTTGCCCGGGTCAAGACGATGCCCTGCGGTCTGCTGTAACTGTCCTTGTAACCGCCGGCAGCGGTACAGCTGAGCGCAGACGGGCAGGAAACAGACGTTAGCGTGACGCCGGGGTTGGCAGCAGCGTCGGTTGGCGGAGGAGCTTCGGCACCTCTGGCCCAGGCGCCCGACGACTCGGTAAGCAGAAGCCCTTGCTGCTTGCCGGCGCTGTCCGTGTAGTACCCAACAGCGCCGCAGCGACCCACCGCGGGGCACGATACTGACGCGAGGACAACGTGTGGGTTGACCGCACCATTGGACGGCAGGGGGGTTTCTGTACCCCGGCCCCAAGTGCCCGAGGATGACGTCAGCAGCAGGCCCTGCTTGTGCCCTGATCTGTCAAGGTAACTGCCGACCGCGCTGCAATTTCCCGGCGAGGCACAGGAGAGCGAGAATAGGGAGACATGCGGGTTCCTCGTCGCGGCGTCGGCCGGAAGGCGAGCTTCAATACCTCCGGCCCAAGTGCCCGAGGACTCCCTTAGCAGCAGGCCCTCTTGGTGGCCGGACCTGTCGAGGTAGCTGCCGACGGCGCCGCAGTCTCCCCGCAACGAACAGGAAACCGACGCGAGGATGACGCCCGGCTGGGTAGCCGCATTGGCCGGCAGGGGCGCCCCGGTGCCCTTGGCCCAGGTCCCCGAAGACTCGGTCAGCAGAAGTCCGAGCTCGTAGGAGTAGTCGCCGACTGCCGTGCAGTTACCTGGTGAGGAGCACGAAACAGAGTTCAGGCTAGGAGCTTCATAACCCTTTGGGTTGGTCGGCAGGATCGGCTCAGTGCCCTTGGCCCACTTGCCTGAGGTCTCAGTGAGAACCAGCGCTCGCCAGATGAAGTCGCCCAGGTAGCTGCCGACGTGTGATTTTTACGTTTGGTGGTTTGTACACGTCCCGGCAAGCGTTCATCTCGTCAGCTGGTCGAGGGTAGCGGCGAGCCCCTCGGCGGTCAGCCTCCCGCGTGCAGCCCGGCCGAGGGCGTCGATGAGCAGGACCGTATGGCGGACCTTCTCGAAGTCTGCGGGTGGATGCTCGCCGGTCCAGTAACCCTCGAGGACCGCTGCGGCGTCGCCGCCAACCCAGGGCCGGAAGTCAAAAGCAGGGTGGCTGCGGTATGCATCGCCGAAATCGATCAGTCCGGTGAAAGCACCGCTGCATGGGTCGACGAAGGTGTGCTCCGGGCCAGGGTTGGAGTGCAGGCTGACAGGAGCGGCGTCATCGGGCGTGGCCTCTATGCGCTCCGCGGCAATCCTCCGGATGTCGACGACTGCGGCGAGCCGAGCGTCGCTGTCAAAAGCAGCGGCAAGGCGGCCAAACGCGCCGGCGACCCGTGCCCGCAGGTCTATTGGGTCGCGGTCGCCGGGCAACAGGTCGCTCTGGGCGAGGACGGCCTGGTCGATGTCGTGGATGGCGCGCAGGGTCGAGCCCAATCGGACCAGGGCGCGGTGGCGGTCGCCGGGATCCAGATTGGTACGTGAGAGGGCAGCGCCGGGGATGCGGGTGAGGCAGAGGTACTCGGTCCCACCGACCTCGCCGTGGCCGAGCACCCGGGGGACGGGGAAGTCGCCGCGCCGGTGTAGCTCATGGAGGAAGAAGGCCTCTTTGGCGAGGCTGGTGCGCGGGCGGAGGCGGTGGGGTCGCTGGGTCTTCACGATGAGGTCGCCTTCGAGAAAATAGGCACGGGCCTCACCGCCGGACTCGTCGACCGCAAGGAGCCGCCCGGAGTCGGGGACGTGCCGGCGGGCAGCCTCCACGATGATCTGCTCGTCGAGCACGGGGTCCGCGGCGTCGGGCTGCAGGTACATGTCGGCAAAGACCATGTCAGAGGACGCTATAGCTGTAGCCGCGGGGTTCCGCTCATCCTCGGTCCTCCAAGAGCCGCAGGAGTTTTGGGAACTCGTCATCGATCTCCTCGGCGAAGCGGGCTGCCGTCCGCACGAAAATCCAATCGTCGAGGCGTGACAGGTCCCCGGATGTAGAGCGGCGGTAGACCGTGAGATAGCGCCGGGTCATCATTCCCCGGCCGATGGCGGTCAGGGCACCCATGAGCGCCGGTGTGCCCAGGGGGAGCTCCCCCATGCTCAGGAGCAGCCATGTCCGGGCAACGTCGGCGGCTGGAGCACCCCGGGCGGCATCACCCCAGTCGATGATCACGGGGGTGCCGAGGGTGCCGAGCACATTGGCGGGGTGGAAGTCCCCGTGACAGAGGCGATCCCCGTCAGGGAGCGTGCGGAGCATGTCGAGCGCCCGGTCGGCGGCTTGCAGGGCTGGCGCCTCGCGTCGAACCCGGGGTTCCTGCTCAACGGAGCGCATCACCTTGACGACATCGCCATTGTGGCGCACGAAGACCTGCGCCTCGCGGCCCTCGGCTAGGCGCACCAGCACGGAGGGGTGAGACCGGCTCTCCCGACGACTCCTGAGGGCCGGCGACCATTTGCCTCTACTTCAGGAACCGGCTGCGCTTGGCCGCGATCCAGCTGAACGGTTGTGTCGCCCCACTCGGGGTGTGGTGGATCTCCCGCCGGGTGCTGACCACGCTGAAGTCAGGGCCGAGTAGCTCCGCCAATTCTGACGGCGTGTAACGGGCAACCGGGAGGTCGGAGCAACGTGAAGGCCCGTCCTCGGCGAAGGTGCCGAGAACAACACTTCCGTCCGGTTCCAGGGACTCTGACATCGTGGCCAAGTAGCGGCCTGTCTGTTCCTCGTCGGTGAGGAAGTGGAACACGGCACGGTCGTGCCACAGCCCGAAATGGCGTGGTGCCTGCCAGGTGAGGACATCGTGTTGTATGAACGTGACTTTCGGTTGGTCTTTCAGCCTGCGCCGGCCCTCTTCGAGAGCAACCTCTGACACGTCGAGCACGCTGAGGTCGCTGAACCCGGCCTCGACCAGGCGGTCCACCAAGAACGAGGTGCCACCTCCAACATCGATCACCGCCGCGGACGGTACGACGTCGAGCAGGCGGACCAGCTCCAGGGACGTGACCGGCTCGGACTGGTACCAGCTAACCCCTTGGCTGCCTTTGTCCCGATAGGCGTCGTCCCAGTGACGCCCCTTGTCCGGCATCCCACCATTATGCCTGGTGCCCACGTGGGCTCCTCGTGCCCGAGCACGGGGACCTCTGGGTGGTGCCGTCAGTTACCCCCCTTTTGCCAGCAGCGCCAGGACTTCTGTATCACGCGCAAGCCCCAGCTTGGCGGCGCAGGAACGCACTTCGGCGATCTCAGAGGCACCCAGAAAGGCGCCCGTTTCGAGCAGGTCGTGAACTACGAGCTTGAACGCCTCGTCGCACAAACCGGCGTCCACTTCGAGCCGCACTTGCTCGGCCGTCGCTTGTGGGAGGTGGTGGCCCTGGCGCCGGAGGAACTGGGACACCACGGCTTGCCGTCGCTTGCAGGAGTAAACGACTCCCGCCTTCTTGTTCAGGTGGCGACCGTAGGCAGATAAAACGAGGGCGACAGCGGCGCCCCCACCTGCTCCGATCAAGACGCCGGCGCTGCCCAACCCGGCGTAAATAAGCGGTAGCCCAATGCCAACGAGGCCGGCGACTCCAAAGACCAGGATCTCCAATTTCTCGAAATATATTCCCCGCAGGCCCTGACCAGGAGGACGGTCTTCGCCCTTTGCGAGGAACCGGGCGAAGCGCTGCAACCACCTGGGCATGGCTTTGCATCGACGACATGGCTCCTCGGGTTGACTCCGCGCCTTCCGCTGATCCGATGTTGGGCACTCAGCGCTTGGTTTCGTACCTTGTCAGCACCACGCCATCGGGGAACATCCGTGTCTCCGCCAAAGTGAGGTTCACCCAGTTGTCCAGCGGTGCGAAAAACGGAGTCCCTCCGCCCAACAGGACCGGATGCGTAACCACCACATATTCGTCGATCAGCCCCGCCCGCATGGCCGCCGCGGCGAGTGTGGCACCGCCGATATCCATCGGGCCACCGTCCTCAGCCTTAAGCCGGTTGACCTCAGTGACCGCGTCTCCAGTAACCAGACGGGTATTCCAGTCGACCGTGCTTGTCGTTGAGGAGAAGACGACCTTCGGCATCTCCCGCCAGCGTCGGGCGAACTCTATGGCCGCCTGTGTAGCACCCGGCTGCTCGTCGAGGGAGGGCCAGTAGGAGCTCATCGCCTCCCAGAGCTTGCGTCCGTACAGCGCCAGGCCTGTCGCGTCCACCCAGTCGGACCACCACTGGAACAGCTCGTCGCTCGGGACGCTCCAGCCGAAGTCGTTTCCCGGCGCGGCTATGTAGCCGTCAAGGCTCATGTTCATGGCGAAGGTAAGTTTCCGCATCGCATCAACCTCCCGTGAACGGGTACCAGACCATTAGACGAGTACGGCGAGCAAAACCGTCGGTCAGGTCCCGCCGAGGGCCGGTTGACCACCACGACAGCAAGAAGCGCCGCAAAGACACGGGTGTATCTTGCCTCACTCTCCCCTGCCGGGGGCCCGGCAACCAGGCCGAGGCAGCGGCTGTGTGGAGAGCCGAGGTCACCGTGCCAAGAAAGGACGTAGTGGACGCAGCGTTGCTCCAAGTACATCTCGACAC
Organism: Acidimicrobiales bacterium; assembly: GCA_035702845.1. Taxonomy (GTDB): domain Bacteria; phylum Actinomycetota; class Acidimicrobiia; order Acidimicrobiales; family Palsa-688; genus JAJZMF01. The sequence continues at coordinate 2,014 of DASSZK010000262.1, read as the reverse complement.
CATGTTCGACCAGGCGCTGGTCTACCACGGCTACACCGACTACATGCGGGACTATGAGCTCTTTGTCTACCGCACCGCCGATCCTTGCACTGGCATCCCTCCGGAGCACCTTCGCTACTTATGCCGCCTGTGCGTACATGCGGAGATCAACACTGCGGTGCCGGCGGACATCTGGGCCAAGTCACTTGATGAGCGACTGATCGACTGCGGGCCAGGTAGCGATGTCGAAGGCTACGCTTGGGGCGCCAAGTGGCAGGTCCTGTACCCGGGCGCTCAGGTGGTCGCCCACTCCGAGCGGGCCGAAGCATGGTCAGAGAGACTCGGCATCGAGTTCCACGAGGTCTGCATTGAGACCAACGGCCACAACTTGACCCTTGTCTTTTCCGATTTGGACATCACGCGCGTGGAGCCCGGCTACCGGCCTTTTACCGTTCCAGACGGCGGGCCGGACTTCAAGTTCCCATTGAGGGCGCCTGAGGGGAGCTAACTGCGCCGGCGATTAGAGGCGCCCCCACCGAGGACGATGGCGCCTGTCCTCGGTGGTCGACATACTGGCGGTACCGGCTACTGCTAGCCGGATGCGCGGCGCGGCGGCTAGCCCAGGTGCCGGGCAAAGAACCGCGATCCGTCCTCCACTTCGAACTGCGGGACGCCAGTATGCCCGCCCACGTTGGCGTGCAGCGTATTCTCCTTGGACCCGAAGGCGTCGAAAAGTTCCAGAGCGGACTGCCGATCGTTGCCTTCGTCGTCCCATTGCAAAAGGACCCGCAGTGGGATCGTGACCCATACGATGCCTGTTTGTGGGCACGGACGGTTTTCCTGCTCAGCAAATTGGCGTAGCTGGGCCAAGGAGCCGCGGAACTCGGCGACCGTCTGGGAACCCGACAACCATCCTTCGCCGAAGCGTACTGCTCGCTGTAGTGCTGCCGGAGAGGTACCGCCTACCCACAGCGCCGGGGCGGGGCCGTCGGCACCGAGGAGCAAAGTGCGGGTGGCTGCACTCATGGCCGTTTTGTCGACGTCCTCACGGCCCATGCAGCCATGATGGAGAGAAACTCCTCGGTGCGCTGCCGCTGTCCCGAGCGGGTGAGCCCGGCGAGGCGGTACTCCTCATCGCTCGAGGAGCCGAGCGCCACCCCAAGCTTGAAACGACTCTGGGCCAGCAGGTTGACGGTGGCCACCTGCTTGAACGCCCAGGAGAGGTTGCGCAGCGAGGGCGCGAAGATTGCAGAACCTACGCCGATCGACTTGGTGGCGGCGGCACACGCCGAGAGGACGCACGTGACGTCGAGTACGGCCTCATCGTTGCGGTGGAGGAGGTCCTCTGCCCAAATGCAGTCGAGGCCGAGTTGCTCTGCATCTCGCGCGAGCTGGGCTACGTCCGGACGTCTCGCCCCAGCCGGCAGGGGGCTGGAGATCACAACACCGATTTCCACCATGCAGGGCCCTCCTGGTTCCCATTAGATGCGCCACGTGCAGGCGCTGGCACGCCCGGCCGGCTTGGTACGAAACCCTGATGATGTCCTTGAGGCGGCCGGCAGCTCCTGCCGGCATGTTACAGACGGGCTGTTTCTACAACTGCGTCTTACCGCGCTACGCGATAGCGAACGGTTTTGCAGGTGCCGAGCGTCTTGGAGCGGATAGGGGATATGAGGCCCTGCAGCTGTGCCGGGCTGACCTCCTGGTAACGGACCACCGCCTCGACTCTGCCTCAACCCAGGCCCAAATGGGGTCGACTAACCCGTAATATGAGCGAGCTCAACCAACCGCAACCCCCGTTGGCTGGCCCCGCAGTAAGAGGCCGCACAGTGGTGGCCCTACTTCGGGTAGCCCGCTACGAGGCCGTGGTCCTACTTGAGTTGGGCTTCCTCGCCGTGGCAGCGTCGCTCGCCTACGCGTTGTACCGGGTCTTCACAATGCCCGGGCGCATCAGGTTCGTAATGGACATGGCGGTCGGCTTCCGGGGCCTCGTCGACGACAACCTGCACTTTGAGCCCTTGCGGGCTTTGTTGTT
>DASSZK010000179.1:0-7250 GCA_035702845.1 Acidimicrobiales bacterium | reverse complement strand
CAGCCGGGCGTTCGCCCTGGGCAACCTCGCCGGGCTGCTCTCCTCCATGGGCCGCGGCGGCCTGCAGTTCATGCTCATCATCTGGCTGCAGGGGATCTGGCTGCCCCAGCACGGCTACAGCTTCGCCCAGACCCCTTTGTGGGCGGGCATCTTCATGATCCCGCTGACGCTCGGGATCCTGTTGATGGGCCCGATCGCCGGCTTGCTCTCTGACCGCATCGGCGCCCGGGGCCTGGCCACCGTCGGCCTGGGTATCAGCGCAGTTACGTTCTTTTTGCTGAACACCTTGCCGATGAACTTCAGCTATGTCTGGTTTGCCCTGTACATCTTCCTGTTCGCCGTGGGCATGGGGATGTTCTTCTCCCCCAACCAGGCGTCGGTCATGAACTCGCTCCCACCCGACCAGCGTGGCAGCGGTGCGGGGATGCTCAACACTTTCCAGAACTCCGCCCAGGTGCTCTCGATGGGCCTGTTCTTTACCATCGTCACCCTGGGCCTGGCCGCCACGTTGCCGGCGCACCTCTACCACGGCCTCACGGCCGCCCACGTACCGGGCAAGGCAGCGCGACTGGTGGCCAACGAGCCGCCGATTGGCAGCCTTTTCTCGGCGTTCCTCGGTTTCAACCCCGTCCACCAGCTGCTGGCCCCGACGGGTGCCCTGAAGCACCTCACGCACTCCCAGGTGGCGTACCTGACCGGCCGGTCGTTTTTCCCTCACCTGATCGAGCAGCCTTTCGCCAACGGCCTGCACCTGGCCTTCGACTTCGCCGCCGGCGCCACCATCATCGCCATGGTGGCGAGCGCCCTGCGGGGCAAGCGCTACATGCACGGCCAGCACGCCCCCGCCACTGAAGAAATGGCGGCCGGCGCAACAGAAAACGCAGCCGCCGTTGGCCTGCCCGAACCGGAGCTGGAGGACGAACCCGTGCTGCGCCGCCCCTCCAGTGCCCTGGGGTCGCGTTGAGCATCGAGGAGGTAGCGCCCCCGGCCCACGATGTGGCTTCCGCCGTGGTCACCGGCGCCCTCCCTGGCGAAAACGGCCTTTACAGCATCGGGGCCGCTGCACAACTCCTCGGCATTTCCGAGCGTTCGCTGCGCTATTACCAGGAGCTCGGTTTATTGCAGCCGTGCGGGCGGACCCCCGGGGGGATGCGCCGCTACTCAGACGACGACCTCGCCAGAGTGCGCCGCATCCGCGATCTGAAAAGTGTGCTCGGCCTGGAGCTCGAAGAGATCTCAGCGGTCTTGGAGAAAGAGGACCGCATCGCCCAGTTGCGCCAGCGCTACCACGACGAGCGGACCTCCGCCGATGAGCGCCGCCAGCTCCTGGTGGAAGGGCTCGAGCTGCAGGAGACCCTGCGGGCCACGGTAGAGGCCAAGCGCCAGGCCCTGGAGCGCTTTGTCGCCGGCATAGACGAACGCATCGCCCGCATCGAAGGGCTACTGGCTTCCGGCTAGCCTTTTGGACCGATGAAGCTGCCTGGGGGGAGACAAGCAGTGCCGGATAGACAAGCAGTGCCGGATAGACAAGCAGTGCCGGCGAGGCGAGCAGCGCTTAGGCGCCAAGACCGTGGCGCCAAGCAGGCGAGGCGCACCAGGCTCGCTGCCATGAGCACAACCGGCGCCCTGCGCACAATCGGCACCCTGAGCACCGTCGGCGCACTGAGCACCGTCGGCGCACTGAGCACTGTCGGCGCACTGGCGACAGTCGGCATCCTGGGGACGGTCGCAGGCACGGCTGGAGCAACGCCGAGCCCACGTGCCGCCATCACCTCGGCCCAGCCTTGGCCACAGCAGTTGCACGGCTGGGGCGTGCGCTTTGGCGACCTGCCCGTGCAGGCGCCTGGGACTCCTTACCTGTACGGCCTGCAACCCAACCGCGCGCACCCTGACAAGAGCCACTTGCAACGCCTTGACGTACGCAGTGGCCAGTGGGCAATTACCTCGCAGGTGCCACTGCCCGCCGGTTCACAGGTCGTCCCTGTCGGCAAAAGCCTGGCCCTCATCAGCCCCACTCGCGGCAAGTCTGCAGGCCAGATCTTTTTCGACGTGCGGACGATCGCTGCCTCGGGTTCTCTCGGACAGGCGGTCCGCCTTAGCGCGGCCGCCAGCTTCAGCGCTTCACCGAGCTTCGCCGGCGCCGACCCGGCGGGTGAGATTTGGGCCTCTTTGGGCAAGCGGTTGGTAGCGATGAGCCTCAGCACCGGCAAGGAGATCCTCGCTAGCCAACCCTTACCCAGTGCCGTCACCAGCCTGGCGGTCCAGCCTGGCGGGCAAGCCGTCTACGCGGGGTACGTGGCTACCAAGGGCCGCTCTTGGGTGCCGATGGTGGCGCAGGTAAATGGTCACAACGGCAAGATCGTTGCCCGGCGCGCCGTCCCGGGCGTTGACGAGGCCGTCCTCTACGCCGCAACTTCGACGGGTGTGTGGGCTGTTGGAGGCTCAGGGCACACGCTCGCGCAGTTTTTCCTCAGTGGGCCCCACCTTGGGCTCGTCTCGCCCTCTGCGGGCATGGCACCCCAGTCGTTCCTTAGCACCGCCGGTGTGGTCATTGTCCTCGGCAACACAACCTGGTTGGCTTCCCGGGACGGCCTTGCGTGCGCCACACCATCAGGGCACGTGGCCGCCTGGGAGCTGTTCGCTCCGGTAACCAAGTACGACCGCAAGAGCTTGACGCCGGTGGCGTTTTTCCACGGGCTCGTTTACGGAGTCCCCACGTACGGGCCCGCCGGCAGCATCGCCAGCGTCCAGCCTCCGCCGGCGTGCTCTTGAAGCGCCTGCAAGATGTGCGGTAGGACCGCTTCGAACCTGTCGCGCGACGACCTCGCCGCCATGATGGAGGTCGACCCCGACGACATCGAAGCCCCCGAGCTGGCACCGAGCTGGGACATAGCCCCGAGCCAGAAGCTTTACGCGGTGCAGCTTTCGCCCGCAGGGCAACGACAACTTGTGGCCATGCGCTGGGGGCTGGTGCCTTCGTGGGCCAAACCGCCGATAAAGGGTGGTCTGATAAACGCTCGCGCAGAGACTGTCATGGAGAAGCCGGCGTTCCGCGATGCTGTGGCTTACGGGCGGGTCCTGCTGCCGGTCAGTGGCTTCTGCGAATGGGACCGGCGCGCACCGGGCCGCCCGACGCCCTATTACTTTCGCCGGGCTGACAGCGCGCCGATGGTCTTCGCCGGCATCTCGCAAACCTGGGTAGGGCCGGACGGTTTCTCCGTCACCACATGTGCCGTGCTCACCACGGCGGCCAACGAGTTGATGGCCCCCGTCCACGACCGGATCCCAGTAGTCCTCGGTCCCGGGCAATGGGCGGAGTGGCTGGAGCGCAAGCCTCTGGGACGGGACCGCTTGGAAGACCTGACATCACCCGTGCCGGCGGGCGTGCTGGAGGCGTACCCAGTGGCAGCATCGGGTCCGGCCGGAGGGCCCGATCTGTCCGGGCCCCCGGTCGACACCCACGCTCTGCCGGCGAGCATTGGCACCGATCAGCTGACGCTCGGCCTCTTCGGCTAGAGCAACAGCACGGCGCGCACTACATCTCAACCGAAGTAAACTGGTCCAGGTTGAGAAGGTTGAGAAGAATCGAGACGGGTGCGGAGCGTTGAGACAGTGCGAAGTTCAGGGAGGTGCCGGCGGTCATGACCCTCGCTGACCTGGAACGCCACGCCTCCCCCGAGGCGGTACGCCTCGCCGTCCAGGTGCTCGAAACAGATATCGCCACGCAGGCGTGGGTGGCCCAGGTGGGCTACAGCCTGACCCAGGCGGCAACAGCTGAGCTTCTCGGGCGCAGCGAGCAGGCGGTGTCCAAGGACCCGCGCCTGCTGCGTCTGGAGCGCAGTGACGGCCGGCCCGCCTACCCGATGTTCCAATTTGACGGGCGCAAGCAGGTGGCGGGCATCCCTGACGTGGTCCGCACTCTGCAGGGGGCGCTAACCCCGGCCGGGATCGCCGCCTGGCTCACCGGCACTGTGCCTCAGCTGGGCAACCGCCGCCCGATAGATTGCCTGCGCGCCGGGGAGGTCCAAGAAGTCGTTTCCCTGGCCCAGCGCCTGGGCGACCGCCTCTCGCACTAGGGCGGTCCGGACATCCCCCTCGGCGAACCCCCTGCACCGGCAGAACTGGCGCGGCTCTCCGGCATACGCCTGGCGGGACGGCAGCTGCACCGTGTCTTCCGTGCGGACCGGGTCTCGCCGTGGTGGTTCGCCAGCAGCAGGCCCGAGCAGGGTGCACAAGCCGACGCTGGCGGGCGCTTCGACCTGGCCCAGCCCGACGGGACCTGTTACCTGGCGACCTCGGCCATAGGCGCCGTTCTCGAGGCTTTCCAGGACTTCGGCCACGGGGTACTGCCCCAGGCAGAGCTACGCAGCCGCCGCCGCGCTCTTGTCGTCGCTCCCCCCAGCGCTCCGGTCGCCGCCGCGCTGGTGTCGGCGCGCGCCCGGGGGCTTGGCGTCACCCAAGCGCTTTGGGCCGGCGCGGCGCACGGCCTGACGCAGCGGTGGGCACGGGCCCTGCGACGGGCCGGCTGGCTCGCTCTATGGACCGGCGCCCAGCACGACCCGACAGGCAGGACGCGCAGCGTCAGCCTCTTTGACGAGGCGGGCGAGCACCTTCCCTACGGCGACAGCGCATGGCAGGTGGAGGTCCTCAGCCTGGCCGACGACCCCGACATCGTGGCCGGGCTGGCCCGCTACGGCGTCCAAGTGCTGGCCGATATCGACCCGCCGTTCGTGCCCTGACCACGCGTGTTCATAGCTACCTACCTCAGACCCTCGACGCGCTGGCGGTCCTTGGCGCACAGATCGCCACCGCGCGCCGCGAGCTGGGCTGGACCGCCGCTGAGCTGGCCGAGCGAGTAGGAGCGAGCGCGCCTTTGATCAGCCGCATCGAAAACGGTCGGCCGACATCCCAGATCGGCACGGTGTTCGAGGCCGCCATCCTGTGCGGAGTCCCCCTCTTCGGTCTCGACAAGGCCGACCTTGGACCTCTGGCTCGCACTGAACGGGGGCGGCTGGCTCTGCTCCCGGCCCGGGTGCACCACCGCCCAACCCTGATCGCCAATGACTTCTAGACCTGACGCCTACGTCTGGGTTTGGCTCCCAGGCTCGCGGGAGCCGGTGGTTGCCGGCGCTTTGGCGCCGAGCTCATAGAAGCCGGGGAACCACTCCCCGACGAGCTGGTCGCGGCGGCCGGGCACGGCACAGCGGTGGGAGGCGCTCGCCCCAAGGCCGTCCTCTCGGAGGGCCGCCGTCACTGGATCGCCAAGTTCTCCTCCTCCACCGATGACCGTCCGGTCGTAAAAGCCGAAGCTGTCGGGATGCTGCTGGCCGCTAGGGCCGGCCTGGACGTGGCACCAGTCCAAGTCACCCGGTGCGCCGGACGCGACGTACTGCTCGTTGAGCGCTTTGACAGGACAGCTCAAGGCCACCGTCTGATGGTCGTGTCAGCCTTGACCGTCCTCGGGCTGGACGAGGCCTCGGCGCGCTACGGCTCCTACGCGGAACTGGCCTCGGCGATGCGTTTTGCCGGCTGGCCCGACCCGGCTCGCCAGATGCGTGAGCTGTTCACCCGGATGGTGCTGAACATCTCCGTCTCCAACACCGACGACCACCTGCGCAACCACGCTGCGTTCTGGGACGGCAGCGAACTCTCCCTCACGCCCGCCTTCGACGTAGCCCCCCAACGACGCTCGACATCGGTGGCCACCCATGCCATCGGACTGAGCGCCGACGGCGAGCGAACCAGCCAGTTCCGTGTCGCACGGAAGGCGGCCGGCTCGTTCGGGATCACTCAAGTCGACGCCGGCTCGATCATCGACGGCGTCCAAGACACCATCCGCACTAACTGGAGCGAGGTCTGCGACGAAGCGCAGCTGTCCAGGGTCGAGCGCGACCAGCTTTGGCGCCGTGAAATCCTGCCCGAACACGCGTCGTGGGACGGGCCATGACGCTCCCTCACGGCCCGGCATCCCGGCGCATGGTTGGCGGACGTCCGGAAACCCGGCAGTGCCCTCAATTGGGGCAGCTGTCAGCGGATCCGGTAGCCCGCTCCCGCCAACGTCTCGATCAGGCCCGGCTCGCATAACGGTGGGGGCAGTGGTGGTGTCGGGGAGCGGCGCCTAGGACGTCCTAGGATCCCTCCGTGCCACACAGCCGGCCTGCGCCTGGTAGGAGAGCCCTGCGCCTCCTCCTTGCCTCGACGGGCATTTTCCTGGCCGCCTGCGGGGGCGGCAACGCCGGCACCCTGGCGCCGTTCAGCGGCCGTCGAGGTGGGCAAGGTGCAGGTGTCGCCTGCCCCGGACGGCACAGAGGCCACGGTGCACCTCGTCACCAACCCGGCCACGGTGTGTGCCATCGCTTACGGGCGCACGGCGGCGCTCGGTTCGATCGCCGACGACCCTCAAATGGGGGGAACGGCTATCACCCACCATGTCGTCTTCCTCACCGGCCTCTCCCCCGCTACCACTTACCACTACCGCCTTACGGCCACCGATGCGCGCGGCCAGGTCTTCCAAACCCAGTCGCTGCAAAGCTTCACCACCCCCAAGGCCGCGAGGGGTGCGACGGGCAACGGTTTTGGCCCAGATATCGCCGTGGGGGCAAAGGTTGTCGCCGTCAGTTCGCAGTACAGCTCGGGTTACCGGGGGGCGTACGCAGTGGACGGCAACCTCTCCACCGAGTGGGCCACCTCGGGCGACGGTAACCGTGCTTTCATCACCATAGATCTGGGCCGCCGGCGAAAGATCACGGGCGTCGCCTTTATAACCAGGACGATGTCGGACGGGTCGTCTATAACCCGCACTTACTCGGTGGTGGCGGACAACTCCAAGACTTACGGGCCTTTCCACGCCGGGAGTGCCCTGAACCCAGAGGTCTCCCGGGTGTCTTTCACCGCCAGGTTCCTGCGCTTCCAGGTCGACACCTCGACCGGGGGCAATACCGGGGCGCTGGAAGTGGAAGCTTTCTCCGGCGCTGCCGGGTAACCAAGCGTCAGCCGGGCGGGGCTCGGGGCTGACTGCTGCCATTTCCGGGCCCGCCAGTACCCGACGGCCCGCGGGGTGCACACCCCCGACACCTGCGGGCCCGCCAGATTTCACTTCGGCGTTGAGCCACGTTGGGCTGCGGTTCAAGTGCGTGGCTTAAGGTGAGCCGGCGCGTCCCGGTCCAAACCGCTCTCTCCCTTTGCGAGCTTGCGGGCCGGAGACGCTGTACGTCCCTGACCTAAGGAGCCAACCCATGTCCCGCAGATCC
>DASSZK010000038.1:0-5816 GCA_035702845.1 Acidimicrobiales bacterium | reverse complement strand
CGTCGGCTAGAGCCGAAGCATCCAATTCCATAGTGACCTCCGAACTCAGGGACTTCGGCCCTCGTGGCCGACCTTCCCCTTTAGCTTAGGTGTTAGATACCTCGCCGGGTAGGGCATCTCTGCGGGCATGGCATCTCGTCAGTGCTTGCCGGGAAACCGTTTCTTCGCCTTCCAGTGTACCCCCGGGGGTATAGTGGCCGCAGCACGAAGTCGGCAGCCCGGGATGTGCCCGGGATGAGAGGAGGCATCATGAGGACGGTGATCGTCGGCGGTGTGGCGGGCGGGATGTCGACCGCTGCGCGACTCAGGCGGCTCGACGAAGCTCACGAGATCGTTGTCCTCGAGCGCAGCCAGTACGTCTCGTACGCCAACTGTGGGCTGCCCTACTACGTGGGAGGGACGATCGAAGACCGCGAGGCCCTCATCCTCGGTACGCCGCAGAGCTTTGCCAGCCGCTTCGGCATCGATGTCAGGACCGGCACCGAAGCGCTGGCGGTCGACCGCGAGCGGAGCGTGGTGGTCGCCCGGGAGGTTGGCAGCCGCGCCACCTACGAGATCCCATGGGATCACCTCGTCTTGAGCCCTGGAGCGACGGCTTTCGTCCCCGATGTACCGGGTGTGGGACGTGCGCTCACCCTCCGCACCATCGAGGACATGGACAAGGTACGCAGCGCTACCCGCGACGGCCATGCCTCAAGTGCGGTCGTGGTCGGCGGGGGGTTCATCGGGCTCGAAGCAGCCGAGAACCTGCAGCGCGCCGGCCTCAGCGTGACAGTCGTGGAACTGGCGGCTCAGGTACTGGCCCCTTTGGACCCTGAGCTCGCTCAGTTAGTCGCCGATGAGCTGGCCTATAACGGCGTCGGGCTCGCCCTGGGGGCGGCCCTGGCCAAGGTGCTCCCCGATGCCGTCGAGCTCACGAATGGGCAGGTGCTGCCCGCCGACCTGGTGCTCCTTGCGATCGGGGTACAACCCGACACCGCTCTTGCCCGGGCAGCGGGCCTTGCCCTGGGCCCTAGAGGCGGGATCCAGGTGGACGAGCACCTTCGCACATCCGACCCTCGCATCTACGCCGTCGGGGACGCCGTGGAAAAGCTCGACCAGCTGAGCGCCGAGCCCGTCCTGGTCCCGCTGGCGAACATCGCTAACCACCAAGGGCGAAGAGTGGCGGACGAGATCGCCGGCGTGCCCCGTCCTTTCCGCCCGGTCCAGAGCACCGCGATAATCAGGGTTTTCGGCCTGACTGCAGCTGTTACCGGGTGGAACGAAAAGCGCCTGGCGGCAGCGGGCCACCCCTACATCGCCTTGCATACACACCCGGGGTCACACGCTGGTTATTACCCGGGCGCCTCTCCTATGGCGCTCAAGCTGCTGATCGAGCCCACGACCGGGGCCATACTCGGGGCCGAGGCGGTGGGCGCAGACGGCGTGGACAAAAGGATGGATGTGCTGGCAACGGCCATGCATGCAGGGCTGACCGGCCCGCAACTGGCAGAACTCGAGCTTGCGTACGCACCACAGTTCTCGTCCGCGAAGGACCCGGTGAACATGCTCGGCTATGTGTGCGAGAACCGCCTGAACGACAACGAGAGCTCGGTCCAGTGGTACGAAGTCCCCGGCCTCGCCGAGGCAGGTGCCGTCATCATCGACCTACGCACACCACAAGAGCATGCCGATGGTCATATCCCAGGCTCATGGAACCTGCCCCTGGACGAGCTTCGGGCACGGCGCCCAGACCTCTCAGCGCGGGTGCCTAACGGGAGCCGGGTCGTCGTCTATTGCGCAGCGGGACAGCGTGCGCACATCGGCTACCGGTTGCTGGCCTCGTGGGGCTATGACGTCGTAAACCTCGACGGCGGCTACCTCACCTGGAGCGCCGGCACTCGGGCTGAATATGCGGCCCGTGAGGCTGCCCAGAGTGCAGGGAGCGCCAAGCCGACATAAAGCCGCCGGGTCTATAGCCGGCTCAACAGGGCCGCGGGGGATTTCCCTCTCCCTCCGCCGGCTAACCCGAAAGGTCGGGGTGCCGCCTGGTCAATTAGTCCCACAGGAGGCTCGGCTCGGCGGTTTGACCTGTCGCGCCTATAGTCGCGGCGTGGCCAACGCGGGTGGCGATGCCGTGCAAATCCAAGCGTCCGGCCGCCTTGTCACCATCTCGCACCCTGGCAAGGTGCTCTTCCCCGACCAAGGGCAGACCAAGCTGGACCTCGTCCGCTATTACCAGGCTGTCGAGGGCCCTCTCCTGCGAGCGATGGCGGGGCGCCCGGTCCTGCTCCAACGCTTTCCCAATGGGGCGGCGGGCAGTTCGTTCTTCCAAAAGCGCGTCCCTGAGAACCACCCTGAATGGCTACAAACCACCGTGGTGTCGACACCCAACGGCACCCTCTCTGACGCCTTGGTCGCCGCCGACCTCGCGCACGTCCTCTGGGCTGTCAACCTGGCTTGCCTGGGCTTCCATGTGTGGCCGTACCTGGCTGAAGACCCCGAGCATGCCGACCAGTTGCGGATCGACCTGGATCCTTCGCCCGGGACCGACTTCGAGATGGTGCGCGAGGCGGCTGCCGAGACGAGGGCCCTGTTTGACGAGCTGGGTGTGGCCTGTTACCCCAAGACCACCGGCAACCGGGGGGTTCATGTCTTTGTCGAACTGGAGCACCGATGGAGCTCGATAGAGGTGCGAGCAGCTGCAGTAGCAGTGGCCCGCGAGCTCGAGCGTCGGCGCCCTGATCTGATCACCGCAGCATGGTGGAAAGAAGAGCGGGGAGCTCGCATATTCGTCGACTTCAACCAGAACGCCCCCCACAAAACGATCTTCGGGGCGTGGTCGGTGCGGGCGAGGCCAGGTGCCCAGGTGTCCGCCCCGTTCCCCTGGGAGGAGCTACCGACCGTCCATCCGGACAGGCTCACCATTGGCAACGTGCCCGAACGGGTGGTCCGCCATGGTGACCCGTGGGCGGGCATGGCACCCCAGGATCTCGGGCCCGTGCTCGCTCTTCACGAAAGGGACCGAGCGAGCGGTCTTTTGGACGCGCCTTGGCCCCCGGTTTACCCCAAGATGCCCGGAGAACCTCCCCGGGTGGCGCCGAGCCGGGCCAAGAAGCCCCGAGACTAGACCCCGTTTCGGGTCAGGGAGCCGAGCACCGCCTCCGCACAGCGCCGTCCCGAGTACAACGCTCCCTGGATTGACGGTGTATCACGGTGGTCCCTGCATATGTAGATGCCCTCAGGGGGTAACGACCCGTCCACCGCCACAACGACGCGCCGTGCAGCTAGCGCTTCGCCGGCTGCAGTCCGGGCCGAAGTAGCTGCGACTTCCACCACTTCTTGCCCGAGGCACACGCTGCCCGGCGCCAGCTTGGCGGCGAGCTGGTCAGGGCCCGCTTGCATCCCGGCTGCGGGAACGGCAGCGTAGCCAACGGCCAGGCAACGCAGGACCACTACTTCGAGGGAGCTGGGAGCCAATGTGGTCGGGCTTTAGCCGAAGGAGGGAAGGTTCTGTGGCGCAGAAAGGACGCCGCCAAAAAGGTCGCCTTTGGTCGCCAGCCTGTCGATGATCGTGCGCACCGTGAACTTGTCGGGGGTCAGGCTCGGGTCGTCCAGCTCGTCCCACTCGATAGGAGCCGACACGGGCGCACCGGACGCCGGCCGAGGGCTGTAGGGCGCTACCAACGTCTTATTAATAGCGTTCTGCGTGTAGTCCAGACGCGCCAGACCACTACGGTCGCTGACCGTCCATTTCCAGCTCACGAGCTCAGGGACAACCGCACCTACCGCCCGGGAAAGTTGTTCTGTCCACAACCGGGTCTCGTCAAAGCTCAGCCCTCGCTTCACGGGCACCCATATCTGCACCCCTCGCTGCCCCGTTACCTTGGGCCAGCCTCGCACGCCGAGATGTTCCAAGGCGGTTCGATGGAGCCGAGCCAGGACCAACAGATCGTCCCACGTCGTCTTTGGGCCGGGATCCAGATCTATGAGCGCATAGGTCGGCAAGTGAGGGTGATCGATCTTGGACGTCCAAGCATGCCACTCGAGGGCACCGAAGTTAGCCGCCCAGATAAGCGCCGCTGGCTCGTCCACGACCAGGTACGTGCGGGTCTCTCCCCGGTCCGCTTCTTTGTTCTCCCAACGCGGGGCCCAATCTGGGGCGTGGTCAGGCAGCTCCTTGTGCCAGAAGCCTTTGCTGTCGGCGCCGTTCGGGTACCGGTGCATGTTCAACGCCCGCCCGGCGAGATAGGGCAGGATGACGGGTGCTACCTGAGCGCTGTAGCGCAGCAGGTCCCTTTTGGTCACCGGGCCCTCCCCCTCGCGAGCAGGGAACAGCACCTTGTCCAGGTTCGTAACCTTCAGCTCCCGGCCAAAGATGAGCCATTTACCTTCCACACCCATTTGCTCCAACTGACCGAGTTCAGCCCCACTAGCGGGCAGCCAGGTCCTGGCCGGCTCGTCGGCCTCAGCGGCCGCCGACGCACTCCGGAGGTCCACCTCGGCCTGCGCGGCGGGGAGCCCGGAACGCCACATCCTGTCGGGGGCCTGTTTCACCTCGTCATTGGTCCGGCCGCTCAGCACGGATCGCGGGTGGTCTTCGGGGTCCCAACCCTCGACCGCGTACTCGTCGTGTTTGTGAAGTAGGAGCCACTGGTCTTTGCCGTCGCCCTGGCTGCGCTTGCCACGCACCAGCAAGAACCTGCCGTGCAATTTCTGGCCGTGGACATCCAGGTGGAGCTCACCGGCGGCCAGCGCCTCGGCCGGGCCCGAAGGCCCGGATGTCGCGTGGAGGTCCCACGTTCCCTCGTCCCAGACGATCACGTCGCCGCCCCCGTACTCGCCCTTGGGTATTACGCCCTCGAAGTTGAAGTACTCCAAAGGATGGTCTTCGACGTGGAAGGCCGCCCTGCGCACTGTCGGGTCCAGCGTTGGGCCCTTTGGGACAGCCCAGCTGGCCAGGACGCCGCCGATCTCCAAGCGGAAGTCATAATGCAGCCGGCGAGCCCGGTGGCGTTGGACGACAAAGCGGCCAGCCGCTTTATGAGTACCCGAGGACGCGTGGCGGCCGGGGGCGGCCGGCGCCGGGCGGGTGTCGGGCGAGCCCCCCTCTCCCGCGCCCGCCGGCTCGGGCGTGCGCGTGAAATCCCTCTTGCGCCTGTACTCGGTAAGGGCCGTTCCATCTTGTGGCTGCTGGCCGGTCGGTGCGGTTCTGGCCATGGCCCCCAGTCAACCCTGTGGCGCAGCATTGCCGGCGCCACACCCACGTCCGGTTCGGATGTCAAGGGTGCACGAAACGACCTGAACGGGCCCTATTCGGCCACTGGATGTGGCCGTCGATATAGAGTCGGGCGGAACGGGCGGGAGATCTGCCCAACGCAACGTGCCCGGCCGAGGGAAAGTGGGCTCTATGACAACAAAGCCTAAGACGCTCGCCGCCTGCACGGTGATGCTGGCTGGCGCTCTGGCGGGGTGCGGGGCACCGCGTGAAGCGCTGAAAATGCACGTCTCGTACCACAGGGCCAACACGGCCGGCTCAGTGGTCCTCGGTTCACCCGGCTCGGGGGACTTCGGCTTCTCGCTGGCCAGTTCGGGCAACACGATGCTGGTGGGCGACGACCTTGGCGGCGCCGATCAGGCCGGTGTCGTGTACGTGTACTCCAAGCACCGCGACGGCTGGGTGCACACCGGTTCTTTGCTGCCGCCGGGCCAAGGTATAGCCGCGGCGGGCGACCGCTTCGGATACTCGGTAGCAGTGTCCGGCAACACGGCCGTCGTCGGTGCGCAGTCGAGCGGGGGCGGAGGCGACGGGCAAGGGCAGGCCTTCGTCTTCCAGC
>DASSZK010000026.1:0-5042 GCA_035702845.1 Acidimicrobiales bacterium | reverse complement strand
GGACTCCCCACTACGACGTAAGCCTCTCCCACGGTGGCTCTGCGCGAGGGTGACCTGAGGGGTCCTTCAGCCGTTTCGGCTACTCCCCTACCACTTGGGGCGAGGGCCCAGTTGGTTCCCAGGGGCGCGCAGGGCGCGTGTTCGGGGACACTTCGCCAGCCGTTCTGTGCGGCTTCCGACCAACACCGAGCCGTCGATCTCGAGTGCCTCGGACCCTGGTGTGGCACCTGTGGGACCCGTCCGGGATCCCCGGCTATGCGTGCGTGATACACAGCGCCTGGAGTCACGTGAGGGGGCACGTCAGGGCGTAATCTGGGCGTCGCTTTGCCATTATCGGGGAGGCCGGCGTGTTCGTGAGGATCGGGGGCCAGCTCGTCCACGTGGTTCGGTCCGGTGGGGGGCCGCGCACGATCGTGGGCATCCCTGGCTCCTTCGGAACGACCGAGCTCTGGGAAGAGCCCTTCGAGGTCCTCAGTGGCCGTTACCAGACCGTCACGTTCGACCACTTCGGCACAGGAGAGACCTATGTTGCTGACGAACTGGTCAGCTTCGAGTCTCAGGTCGGGCTGGTCACCGATCTGTTAGATGAGCTCGACATCAGCCGATGTCTTCTCGCGGGGGATTCCAGCATGGGCGCGGTCGCGCTCGAGGTCGCCCGCCGGCATCCTGAACGCCTAGAGGCGCTGATCCTGGTCGCGACCGGGATCAGTTAGGGTCTGTGGACAGTTTCTGTCCTTTCGGGCTTGCGCCCCTGGAGCGACCCGCCCCAGGTCCTGACGAGATTTTCAGGCGGCCAGCGCCGATTCGGGCGCTGCGGTGCCGTCGGCTTTCCGTCGGCGGAACCGGGGCTTGGGCCTGACCATCGGTGGTCTTCCGGCCTGGTCCCACGCGGTCTCGCAGTCGTGTCCGAGGGAGGCGATGTTCTCGGCCGCGTTGAGGTCCGCATGGTTGGTGTGTCCGCAGCCACCGCAGACGAACAGGGGACCGTCCCGGTTGGCTTTGGCCGTGTGCCCGCAGGCTGCGCAGCGACGGGATGTGTTCTTGGCCGGCACGACCCAGACTCTGCGTCCAGCTTCTTCCGCTTTGACACAGATCCAGTGGCGTAGCCGGCCGAGAGCCGCCTCGGCGAGCTTACGGTTGAGCGCCTGCTTGGCCGCCACGTTCGTGCCCGGCTGCTCGAGCGTGCCGGAGGCGGAGGCCATCATGTTGGTCAGTTTCAGGTCCTCGAGTACTACGACGCTGTAGCGGTAGATCAGCTGACGGGCTGTCTCTCGGGCCCAGTTGTCGGAGCGGTGCCTGGCCTGGCGGTACGCCTTGGCGACCTGGCGGTTCAGGGCCTTCCACGCGACAGAGCCTTTCTTCTTGGTGGCCCGCTGGCGTTGCAGCTCGGCGATGCGGTCCCCGGCCTCGCCCAAGAA
The DNA here is from genome assembly GCA_035702845.1 of Acidimicrobiales bacterium. Classification (GTDB taxonomy): domain Bacteria; phylum Actinomycetota; class Acidimicrobiia; order Acidimicrobiales; family Palsa-688; genus JAJZMF01. Next base: position 3,624 of record DASSZK010000026.1, on the reverse strand, counting down.
GGTAGGCATGACGAGCAGTTGCCCGTCAGATAGCGCCACGGTCACCGTCACGCCCCTGTCCGCGCCGACCAGGGCCTCGGCGCCACCGGCTGGTGCTGTCTTGGCTGCAGCGACGCCCTTGTATCCGACGCACGCCCGCCAGGAGTTGCCCGACCGGCCGCGCGTGATCGTGAGGGTGACCGCCACGCCGCCCCGGACGGCCAGGCGGGCCAGCTGACGGCGGGCCGACTTCGACAGGGCGACGTTGCCGACTCCCTGCAAGCGCAGGACGCCCTGTTCGAGGTTGACTGACCAAGAGGTGGGCTCGTCCCAACAGACGGTGTCGAACCGCCGGCGGCCCTTGAACCGAGGATGGCCTGGGGTCTGGCCAGCTGCACAGCGGCGGTAGAAGGCGCCGTACGCCTCATCCAGTCGGCGCAGCGTGCCCCGCAAGGGCTGGATCCCCCAGGCAAGCACGTCGTCGCGCACTCCCCGCAGGGAGGCGATCTGGTTGAACTGGTCGAACAGGGCGATGCTCTTGCCCGCCATCCTCCAGGCGTCCCGGCGCTCCTGCAGCCCGGCGTTGTACACCTCGCAGCACGCCCCCAACAGGGCCGCCAACAGCCCGGCCTGGCGCTTCGACGGCCGCAGCGAGAACTCGGCCTTGCGGATAATCGTCTCGTCGGTCCCGTCGACCAGGAGCCAGCCAGGGCCGTAGCGCCTGGCTTTCTCCCGGGACGAAATCACACTGACGATGGTGCCAGGAGGGTGTGACCGTGCCACACGCCCGGGGTCAGATCATCGTCAGAAGCCAGCCGACACAGGCCACCTGCATCCACGCTGTCGCCGACGCCGGCGTCCCCTCGAAGCTGCGAGCCAGACGCCGCCACCGTCCCAGCTCGGCGAAACAGTCCTCCACCCGCCACAACGGCCGTATGGGCTTGAACTCGCCCTTCAGCCTGTCCCGGTGCTTGATCTCCACCCGCACGCCGTGCTCGCGGAGCATTGGCCCTTCCAGGCCACGGAACCCACGGTCGCCGAGCACCGCCGACACCCGAGGATGACGAGGCAGCAAGTCGTCGAGCAGGTCCCGGGCGGCACCGACCTCGTGGCGGCGGGCTCCCACCACGCGTGCCCCAACGGGCAGGCCCAGGTAGTCGACCGCCACCACCCGCTTCGCGCCACGCAGCCGGTACTTGGCGTGCGACTCGTGGAAGTCCCCACCGGCCCTCCCACCCTTCACCACCTGGGTGTCGACCATCACCATTGACGGCTCGGGCAGGCGGTTGTGCTGGCGTCGCACACGGCGCCGCAACACGTCCATCGCTTCCTGCCACACCCCACGGTCGCGCCACCGGCAAAACGTGCGCCAGATCGTGTTCCATGATCCGAAATCGCCCGGCAGATAACGCCATTGGCACCCCGTGCGGGCCTGATACAAAATGGCGTTCACAACCACGCGCCGGTCAACAGACGGCCTCGGGCCCCGAGAGCCCCGGCCGAGCACCGGCTCGAGCAGCCGCCACTGCCTATCCGTCACATCAGTCGGGTACGGCACACCGAAGTCATCGGCAACTGCTCGCTACTACCTGAGTGGAAACTGTCCACAGCCCCTAACGAACCTGCGCCCGCGAACGACTCTGGCCAGCTCTGCCCGGCTTGTCTGCCTGATCCCTGCTGGTATCGACATCGTCTCTCCCGTAGTTGCCGCGTTGTACGAACTACTGGACTGATGATGACCGATCCTGCGACAAGATGACTCCAGCAGTTCCACTTAGTCGTGAACTACGGGATCATAGCTGTCAAAGGTCTTTGGGTCGCGGCGCGTTGACGGAGCTGTCGTGCCACTTCGGCTGCCGCCGTCACCGCATCGAGTTCGCGGTGTTCGAAGCAGCGCTCGCCATCCTCCTTCACCGGCCGAGTGCACGGGCCGGTATTGGTCGGGAACCGACAGTGAGCGTCGGTCATCGACGAGCGGCGATCCTGGCCTGTTCCCGAGCCCACCGCTTCCGCTCGGCCGCCGGCCGGGTGGCCTCCCACTCAGCGACTGCTCGTCGTTGGATGTCAGGCGGCTCGAGGCGCATCCGCAACTCCAGACCTGCAGCCTCGAGCAGGCGCATCAAGGTCGGTAGCGTCGGCTGGCGGTGCCCGTTCTCGTACGCCGAGATCAGAGTCTGTGCCACTCCGGCCTGCACCGCGAGTTCGGTCTGGGTCAGCCCCGCCTTGACCCTTGCCAGGCGTAACAGATCACCCGCTACCTGCTCCGAAGCTGTCCTCTCGTCCACACCTCCCGTATATGCAATCGCGTATAGAGGTGCCCCATAATCGATGGCCACGAGACGCCGCAGCGAAACGGCCGGATCGACCCCGGTCACGGCGCAGGCCGACCAAGTTCCGCACAGGAGGTCCCGGCGAAACGAGAGGGAGCCACCGGGTACTACCGGCTGGCTCCCTCTCGAGTTGGTGCGCGTGCGGCTAGATGTGACCTTGGCAGCTCCCGGCATCTGCGCTGCTGTTGGTGCCGTCAGGGCAGGTCGTGTTGGACCAGATCACGTACTGGACATTGGCGCCCGTGAAGACTGCGCCTTTGGTGTCAGCCTCGGCGAGGTCGGCGTATTGCAGGTTGGTGCCCTGGAGGGTGGCCCCGGTCAGGTTGTCCTCCGAGAGGTCCGCTCCTTGCAGGTTGGTGCCTTTCAGGTTGGCGCCTTGCAGGTCCGAGCAGGACATGTTGGACGACTGGAGGTTGACGCCCTGAAGGGTGGTTCCGTAGAGGTTCGCGCCTTGCAGGTTCGCGCCTTGCAGGTTCACGCCGTGCAGGTCGGCGCCTTGCAGGTCAGCACCGGCCAGGTCGGCTCCGGACAGGTTGGCGCCTGAGAGGTCGGCCCCGCTCAGATTGGCCCCAACGAGGTTCTGGCTGGCGAGGTTCTTGCCCTTCAGACGCTGCCCGGCGAGGTTCTGACCGGTCCCGTAGTACGGAGAGTTGGGGCAGGCAGCGACGAGCAGGACGGTAAGGGTTCCAGGTACGTAGCTGATGGTGTAGTTGAGGTCCTGCGCTCCTGAGCAGCTCGCGGGGTAGTTTCCCGGCTGTGAGTTGGCGGTGGCAGTGGTGGTGCAGGTGGGTTGCGTGCTCAAAGAGGGGGCCGCATCGCCGTTGACGAACCCCGAGTAGCCGGCCGTGATGGCGGGGAGTGGTTCCGCGTAGGTGATCGTCGGGCTGGAGGCCGTGATGGTGAGCGGTGCCGGATCGACTGTGAGGATTCCACCGCTGTAGCTGATGGTGTAGTTGGGATCCGATGCCTGCGAGCAGCTGGTGCTGTAAGCGCCCACCGGTGACGACGACGTCGCCGTCGTCAGACACGTCGGCTGGGCAGTCAGCGAGGAGGCGGTGTCGCCGTTGACGAAGCCCGTATACGCCGGGGTGATTGCCGGCACTGCTCCGCCGTAGGTCATCGTCGGGCTGGTGGCGGTGACGGTCAGTGGCGCCGGGTTGACCGTCACCGTGCCGGCTACATATGTGACGTTGTAGTTCGGGTCGGCCGCTCCGGAGCAGGAGGTCTCATAGTTGCCCACGGGCGAGGACGGTGTTGCGGTGGTGGTGCAGCTCGGCTGGGCGCTCAGCGACGTAACGCTGTCGCCGTTGACGAA
>DASSZK010000186.1:0-4601 GCA_035702845.1 Acidimicrobiales bacterium | reverse complement strand
ATCGCTATCGGGCCCAATAACGACACGACGGCCGCGAGCAACATCGTCCCGGGCGACACCATCGCCCGCGAGGTCGACCTCAATTCCACCAAGGCAACCGCCAACGCTGCTTCTATAACCCTTGGCATCACTGCCAACCCGAGCTCCTTGCTCGACACCGACGGCACCAACGGCTTGCAGGTCCAGCTGCAGTCCTGCGCCACCGCCCCCACTAACTCCGGCACCACCCCCCCCACCTACACGTGCACTGGCGGGTTCCAGACGGTAACGATCGGTGGGAAGAGCACGGTAAGCGTCCAGTCGCTTGAGACCGCTCCCGCCACCCTTGGCTCGCTCAACTCCCTGACCGCCGGCGGCCAGGACTACCTCGTCATGACCCTTACGCTGCCCTCGTCCGCGCCCGGGGACTTCTCGAAGGTGGCAACGCCGTGCTCGGGCAGCCCCGGTGGCACTTCGAGCAACGAGAACATGGAGGGCTGCAGCTCCACTCTCAGTTACAACTTCACTGCCACCCAGAGGGCCGGCACCAACCAGTAGGGACCGCAACTCGGCTGAGCAGGGGGGCCTCCGACCCCCCGCTCAGCCAATACCGGCAAGAGGAAATCCCGAAATGCGCCTCCACAACAACGCCCCAGCGGTCGCCAACCAATCTTCGAGCGAAGGGGAGCACCGCCGACCCTGGCCGCGCCGGCTGCTCGGTGCGCTCACCAACACTGCACTCGGAGCGGTGGCGATCGGCGTCCTCGTGGCAGCCCTTGGCCCAATGGCGGGTTGGTGGCATTACGAAGTGGTCGAGAGCGGCTCGATGACGCCGGCCTTGAAGGTGGGCGGCGTTGCCCTGGTCAGGTCTGAACCCGTGAGCAATGTGCACGTCGGCCAGATCCTCGCGTTCCACCCTCCGGGGATGAAGAACTACGTCCGCATCCACCGCGTCATTGCAGTTTCGCGCCGGGATGGGCAGGTGTGGATCCGCACAAAGGGCGACGCCAACAACACCGCCGACCCTGGCCCCATCCGCCTTCTCGGCAAGGACGTCTACCACGAAACCGCCTTCGTGCCCTATGCCGGCTATGGCGCAGTGTGGCTGTACAAGCACAACACGCGGGTGGCCCTGACCGTCGTGCTGTTCGTCTTGGTCATAGGCGGGGGCCTGTACCTCATCTGGTCCGGGGACGACGAGCGCGAACAGGTCTCCACGAAGAAGCTCGGGGCACAAGCTCCCCTACCCCGTGATGAGCCGGTCGTGGCTACCGGGCCGCCGGCTGGTTCTCCCACGATCAGCGGTGCGCCCCTGACCCGCCTGCCACGGCGCCTGGCAGTTCATCACCGCGCGCCTGTGCCCGACCTTTCGGCCGAGAAGGCAGCGGAGCAAGCGGCCAACGCCAGCCTTTTAGCCCTAAACAACATCTACAACAAGCCCACTGCCCAACCCGAGGATACGGAGCGGGTACTGCGCCTCGAGGCCGGCACGGGGGCGGGCCCGGTCACCCAGCCCGGTTCCAAGAGCGCTAGCTGAGAGCTTCACCGGCTTCGCGGGCGAGGATCTCTGCAAGCTGAGAGGCGTTGCGCGTCCCGTAGTCCCGGTAACAATTGTTCATGAGCAGGTGCACCTCAGCTGAGGACTGAGCCAGCTGCATAGCGTTGGGCGCCCAGCCGGCCAGCTCTTCGAGCGTGTAGAGATAGCGGAAACGTTCGGCAGCAGAAGACACCTTTGCCTTCCATGTGGCATCAGCGCGGCCGTGGAAGCGTGCCACGGCAAGGTCGTCGCGTGTGGTGGCTACCACGGTCCCCAGCCCCGACGCCACGGGAGCGTCAACCACGACGTGTGCGATCCCAAGCTCGCGTAGCAGCGACAACGTCCGGTCACGTTGCTCCGAAGCCAACCACAACGGAGAACGGAACTCGACGCATGCCCTGGCTCCGTCGAGGCGCCCAGGTAAGAGGCTGAGCTCGTGCTTGTTAGCCTTATTCGGAGTAAACCAAGACGGGTATTGCAACAAAACGGCCCCCAGGCGCCCCGCCTGACGTAAAGGCGCTAAGGCGTGGACAAAACGTGCCCATACCTCCTCCAGGGCATCGGGGGGAAGATGGCGGCTATAAACCCGTCGAGTCGAGGAGCCGTCGAGGTCCCCACCGGTGGTCTGCGAGGCGATGTCAGGCCAAAGCGTGACGCGCTCGACCGGATGCCCAGTGAGCAAACCAAAGGCCTTGATGTCGAAGCAAAAGCCCTCTGGCGACCTTTCCGCCCACGATCGGGCCAGCTCGGGTGACAGCGGCCGGTAGTACGTCGAATCTGCTTCGACGACACAAAATTGGCTGGAGTAGTACTGCAGCCGCTCCTGCGCCGTCATGGTCCGCTTGGGGTACCAGTCAGATTCCTTGACCAAGGTAGGGTCGGTCCACGAGCAAGTCCCGACTTTTATCAATGACGAGCCGGCGAGGAGCGGTCGGGCCGGCGGGGCGGTCGCCGCGATGTTGTCAGGCCCCGTCATCGCCGTCAGGCCCCGTCATCGAGCGTCGCGGCCGGCCGTTAGACGGCTGAGGAAGGCGGCACGAGCACCCGCCCGCACTGCTCGCAGTACTCGAGCGACCCGGTGGGGTGATGGAGCACTCTGTCAAGCTCCATCGCCGGCAGCGCTAGATGGCAGCCGTCACACCGCCCGCCCACCAACCTGGCCACGGCGACACCACCCAATTTGGCACGTAAGCGCTCGTAGGAGGGCACCAGTTGCTCGGGTACCGAGGAGACGGCCGCTTGTCGTTGCGCGGTGAGACTGGCTACCACCTCCTCGACCTCTTTCTCGGATTTAGTCAGGCGGGTGGCAACATCAGCCTTGCGCTCTTCAATATCAAACAGTTCGGCATCGATAGTCGCCAGAGCTTTGTCCAGGGGCTCGCGCTCGTCGAGCAGACCGAGGACCTTGTCTTCCAGGTCCGACGCCCTCTTACGCAATCCGTCCACGTCGTGGGACATCGCTTGCAGGTCGCGCGATGCCGAGACGGCGCCGCCGAACAAGCGGTCGTTTACCGTCTTCAGGCGCTGCTCTGTTGCCCGGAGCTCGCTCTCAGCCGCAGCCTGGCGGGTCGTGATCTCGTCCAGAGCACCGGCCAGCTCTCTGCGCTTGTCCGTGGCGAGTGCCGCCGACCGGTCGAGCTCAGCTATCTCCAGACGCTCGGGCAAGTGTGCTTTTCGGTGCTGCTCCTGGTCGAGGCGCGTGTCTATGTCCTGCAGTGCGAGGAGAGCTTCGAGGTCGGGACGGGTCATAGGAACTTCTATCCGTGCGGGTGGGACCGGGGCAAGGCGCCTGGAGCCGGGCTGGCCGGCAACATCGCCTGCTGGGGCGGGGCGGTCTGGGGAGGACCAGGCGGGTTCTTGGGCATGACCGGCGCGTTACCCGTGCTGGCACCGCTGCCTGCCGTAGCCCCCTGGGTAGCATTGGCGGCGTTTGAACCGGGTTTTAGCTTCGAACCATGCTTTGACGGCCTAGTCGTGGTGGTCGGCGCGGCCGGCGGCCAGCCATGAGCTATGAGGTCATCGCGCTGCAGCGCAGCCGAGTTGATGTACTCGACCGGAGGGAGCCCCGCGTAATCGGGAGTGGGGAACTGGAAATAATGCGAGCCCGATAGCGCGTAGGCAGCGACGTCGTGCCAAATCTGGGTCGGGTAACTGGCACCGAAGACCTCGGCACCGCCGATGTACATCGGCACCTCACCGCGGGGGTCGCCCATCCATACCGAGCACGCAAGGTTGGGCGTGATGCCGTTGAACCACGCGTCCACGCTGTGCTCCGTGGTGCCCGTCTTGCCTGCCACTTCCGCATTGGGTAGGGCGGCGGCCGTGCCAGTACCCCACTGCACGGTGGCTCGAAGGGCAACCAGCGCTTCGGCGGCTATCTGCGCGGAGAACACCCGTCGGCCTTTGCCTTCCCCGTTATAAACGACAGTCCCCGACCGGTCCACGATGTGGTTCACGAACACGGGGGCGTGGTACACGCCACCGTCGGCAACCGTGGCGTAAGCCGCGGTCATCTCTATTGGGCGTACCGCCTCGGACCCGATGACCAAGGAGGGGTTCGAGGGGTTCAGCGTCGGGTCGCTTACGCCCATGTCCCTCGCCACCGCGACCACCTTGGACAGCCCGACCTCGTGAGCCAGCCGAAGGTAGGCGCAGTTGATCGACATAGCCGTGGCCTCGACCAGGCTCACCGGGCCGTTCGGGTCGCCGGGGTCATTGTTCATGGGGTGCGCCAGGTTATAGCCGAACTGGTACGGCACCCCCGGGAACTGGATGGCACAGGGCGACTCGGCCAATATCGAGTCATTGACGTTGTAGCCGCTCTCCAGGGCGCCGATCAGCGTGAAGAGCTTGAAACCGGATCCAGGCTGACGTTCACCCTGGGTGGCGTCGTCGAACTGGGCCGTGGTGCCGTCAGGCCCCCCGACGACCGCTTCGACATTGCCGGTGCGCGGGTCCATTACGGTCAGTGCAGACACGACGCCGGGCAAAGACGAAGGGATGTCGCTCGCCGACACCTTCTGAGCGTAGGCCTGCAGACCTGGCACCTCGTTGGTATATATGCGCAGGCCACCAGTGAACAGCG
>DASSZK010000157.1:0-10276 GCA_035702845.1 Acidimicrobiales bacterium | reverse complement strand
AGTGGTGCTCGAACGTTTCCTCTGCAGGCATCAGAAAAACCTCGGGTCGTGTACCCAGCCGCTGGCGTACAGGCGGACGTAGAGATCGGTCAAGGCAACAAATATCAAGCTCACCCAGGCGATCTGCATGTGCCTGGTGTTCAGCTTGGAAACGAAGCCCCAGAACTTGTAGCGCAGCGGGTGCTTGGAGAAGTGCTTGAGCCTGCCTCCCACGATGTGGCGGCAGGAGTGGCAGGACAGCGAGTAGCTCCACAAGAACACGGCGTTGAGCGTCAGCATCAGCGAGCCGAAGCCCATGCCCCACCCGTTGGGGAAGTGGTAGGCCTCGACGGCGTCCCAGGTGAGGATGCAGTTCAGCAATAGGCCCAGGTAGAAGAAGTACCGGTGCACGTTTTGCAGGATCAGCGGGAACCGGCTCTCGCCCTTGTAGCGCTTGTGGGGCTCGCCGACGGCACAAGCGGTTGGCGACTGCCAGATGGCCCGGTAGTAGGCCTTACGGTAGTAGTAGCAGGAGAAGCGGAAACCGAGCGGGACGATGAGGATGAGGATGGCCGGCGAGATGGCCCACCAGGGCCCGACAATGCCGACAGTCGGAGCGTGGACGCCGTGCACCGCTCCATCTCGCACGCTCTGGCACACCGTGGCAATGCACGGCGAGTAGAAGGGCGAGAGGTAGGGCGCCTTGTAGTAGTTGGCGTTCTGGAACGCGGCCCAAGTCGAGTAGACCACGAAGCTGAGCAGGACCGTTGCCGTGACAGCCGGCTCGGCCCACCAGCGATCGGTGCGCAGGGTGCGGGTCTTGATGGCAGCGCGCGGGCCGCTGCGCCAGCTCTGAGCTGGCTTGGGGCCGGTCTCGCCAGTGCCGGCGCCTGCCCCCGGGGTGGCAGCTGTAGCCGTCATGCCCGCGTATGAGGAGTATCTGTGCAAAGCATCGAGCCTTACGCTAATCCTGGAGACGCGCCGCGAGCACGTTGACCAGCCGTGTCGTTCGTCGCTGCCCCCGGGCTTTGCGTTAGGTCACCCTTACCCGAAAGGCCGGGCCCTTGCTACTTTGAGACATGGACCTGGGCTTATTTGTCGCAGGTCAACGAGTTGAACCGCGGCCCTGAGGCGGCCAACCCATCCGCGCGAGGCGGGAGCACAGGAGGAGCCCGGACGGCGTGCCGGCCATTTCCCCTGACCGGGGTGCTGGTTGCCGCCACCGGCTTCTCTCGCACCTTGGAGTCGCTGCCCGCACGGCCGTGCCCACCCCCTGGGGGCCGTCCGCCTGGTCGAGGTGCTGGACGAGAGAGGTCAGGTAAGGCATCTCGCCGCCGAGCGTGCGCCCTCGAGCGAGCCGTCTCCGGTGGCGGGCCACATCCTTTCCGAGCTTGTCAGAGGCCCAGACCGGGGCGACGACGTGGCCCTGGTGGTGCTGCGCCGGGGCTGATGCCGGGACGCACGTCTCCACCGGGCCGGCCACCGGCCCTGCCGTAGGGCCATTGAGCCGCGCTGGTCTCCAGCGTCGTGCCGTGGCTACACTTCCTCAAGCTCAGCGCTGCGTCGTTGTAGCACGGGAGGTAGGAATGTCTGGGTTTTGGACGGGCCGCTCACGCCGGATCGCCGCTGTCGCCACCAGCACCGTTGTCCTAGCCGGTGCGCTTTCTTCGCCCCCAGCCTGGGGCAGCGGGCCAAAGGTGCCCGCCAAGTACGCATCCGGGATCCGCGTGGCTCTAGACGCCAGCTACCCACCTGACGAGTTCCTAAAGGGCAGGACGGTCGTGGGCTTCGACGCCGATCTGGCTACCGCCCTCGGCAAGGTCATGGGTGTGAAGATGAGCCTGCAGGACGCCACTTTCGACACGATCATCGTCGGGGTCGAAAGTGGCAGGTACGGGATCGGTGACTCGTCCTTCACCGATACCAAGGCCCGTGAAAAGCAGGTCGACTTCATCGACTACTTCGTGGCCGGCGAGGGTTATTACGAACCCGCTAATAGCCACGCCGTATTCAATGGCCTGCATGCCCTATGCGGCCATTCGGTGGCAGTGGAGACGGGTACGACCGAAGAGACGGACGCCAACAACCAGGCAAAACACTGCCACGTGCACGTCTACAGCTTCGAGAACCAGAACGAGGCCAACCTGGCCGTGGCGAGCGGTAAGGCCGATGTCGGGTTCGCTGATTCGCAGGTGGCGGCCTACATCGTCCACCTGTCCGGGGGCCAGTTCAAACTGACGGGTAAGCCTTTCTCGACAGCGCCGTACGGCTTCATCGTCGCCAAGAACAGCGGGCTGGCCCAACCGCTGATGGCTGCGTTCCGCACCATCATGGCCAATGGCCAGTACAAGAAAATCCTCGACAAGTGGGGCGTCGGGCAGGGAGCTATAAGTGCTCCCAAGCTGAACGGCGCGACGAGCTGATATGCCGTCGCCGGCCAGGTAACAGGGCGTGCCCCGGCGATCTCCCACATCGCCGGTCGTCGAGCGACTTACCGGTCGGCGCCGGCTGGCCAGGCGCGACCGGGCTTCAGGTGACGGCTTGGAAGTGGTGCCCGTGCGCCACCCAGGGCGCTGGGTCGTAGTTGCCTTCCTATGTGTGCTGGTGGCAATGCTGGTGCACACCCTGTTCTTTTCCCACGTCTACACGAACGGGATAAGGCGCCCTCGGTTCGATTGGTCGACGATCGACCACTTCTTTGGCTCCTCGCAGGTGCTGCAAGCGTTGGTGGTCACGATCGAGCTGACGGTGCTCGCCATGGCGGGTGGCATCGTCCTGGGCATCATCGTCGCCATCATGCGCCTGTCACCAAACCCGATAGTCAGTAATTGCGCTTGGGTTTACATCTGGTTTTTTCGCGGGACGCCCGTGCTCGTGCAGCTCCTGTTCTGGTTCAACATCAATGTAATTTTCCCTAAGGTAAGCCTGGGGATCCCGTTCGGGCCGTCGCTTTTCAGCGTCGACATGCAGACAGCGATGACACCTTTTTTAGCGGCAACGGTCGGCTTGGTGCTCAACGAGGGTGCCTACATGTCGGAAATAGTGCGGGCCGGGATCGTGTCGGTGGACCCCGGCCAGATAGAGGCGGCCCAGTCGCTCGGGATGCGCCGCCTTGCTGCCATGCGCCTCGTCGTGCTGCCTCAGGCGATGCGCGTAATACTCCCGCCTACCGGCAACGAGACGATCTCGATGCTGAAGACAACCTCCATTGCCTCCGTGGTGAGCCTGTTCGAGCTCACCTATACGGCCGAGAACATCGCAGCCGCCAACTATAAGCCAATTCCGTTGTACATAACGGTGAGCCTGTGGTACCTCATGATTACCAGCATCATGATGGTGGGCCAGTACTACCTGGAGCGCCACTACGCCCGCGGGTCGGTGCGCCAACTGCCGCCGACACCGTTGCAGCGGTTGCGCAGGGGGCTTCTCATTCGTCCCGATGGTAGGGGAGGTTTTGGCCGCTTCCCTGGAGTTATCGGGGTGGAGGGGGCGCCGGTAATGTTGCCCGAGGACGACCGGTGACGCCGGCGTCGGTCCCACCTGAGACAACCGGCGGCCCGTCGGTGGGCGCGCCCATGGTGATGGCGCAGGGCGTGCGCAAGTCGTTCGGGCCCTTGGAGGTACTGCAGGGCATCGACCTCGAGGTGGGCCGCGGGCAGGTGATGTGCATCATCGGGCCGTCCGGGTCCGGCAAGTCCACCTTTTTGCGGTGCATAAACCACCTGGAGAAGATCGACGGCGGCCGCTTGGTGGTGGACGGTGAGATGGTCGGCTACCGCCAACGCGGTCGTCGCTTGCACGAACTGAAGGAGCGGGAAGTGGCCCGGCGCCGCGCTGAAGTCGGGATGGTCTTCCAGCACTTCAACCTCTTCCCTCACCTAACTGCTCTGCAGAATGTGACGATCGGGCCAATAAATGTCAAAGGGGAGAGCAAGGAGGAGGCAAAGTCGCGGGCCCTCGGCCTGTTGGAACGGGTGGGCCTGGCAGACAAGGCCGCCAGCTACCCGCGCCAGATGTCTGGCGGGCAACAGCAGCGGGTGGCAATCGCCCGCGCCTTGGCCATGGAGCCCAAGCTCATGCTCTTCGATGAACCGACGTCTGCTCTCGACCCCGAGCTGGTTGGCGACGTCCTCGAAGTCATGCGGTCCCTGGCCGAGGATGGGATGACGATGGTGGTCGTGACCCACGAGATCGGCTTCGCCCGGGAGGTGGGCGACACGCTGGTATTTATGGACGCCGGCGTGGTTATCGAGTCTGGACCTCCCAGGCAGGTGCTCGCCGGTCCACGCGAGGAACGCACGAAGACCTTTCTGTCCCGGTTGCTCTGAGGGTGTGCGCCGCGCCTCCTGGAGGCGCGCGCCCATTGTGGCCACGCTGACCCCGTTGACACTGCCACCTGCTAGACCAGCTCCTATGCCTGCGCCGGTGCCCGTCGACGACCTCGATTTGGCAGTCTTTGACCGCCACGAACCCGGCCTCAGAGGTGAGCGCCTGCACGACGCGCTCGACCGGCTGGCGTCCCGGCACTGGATGGCCCGGGCCGACCTCGGTGTCGTCGTGCTGGAGCGCGAGGCGGTCGTCGCCTTGCTGCGAGACAGGCGCCTCAGCTTCCCTGCAGCCGAACTGCTGGGCCTGCAGGGAGTGGAGGGGGCCGTCCAAGAAGCCGAGCGCAACGGGCTGATGGGCCTCTCAGGAGAGGCGCACTCCCGGCTGCGCCGGGCTCTTTCGGCCGCGATGGCGACCCGAAATGTCGGCGATGTACGGCCCTTGGTGCATTCGGTGTTGGAGGCTTCGTGGGGGGCGGTACGGGCCGGCGGCAGCTGCGAGGCGGTCGGTGCCCTGGCCGAGCCGGTGCCCTCGGCCGTCGTCGCCTGGTTGCTCGGCCTTGCTGCTGGGGCTGCCCCGACGGTCGCCCGCTGGTCCTCGGTGTTGCAGTCGGTGTTCAAGCTCGGTGCTGCCAACGACTGGGCTGAGGTTGAGCGCTGCCAGCGCGAGGTTTCCGAACTGGTGGGGTCGTTGCTCGACGGCGCGCAAGGGGCGGAGGCGAGCAAGTTCGTGCAGGTCCTGGCACTGAGCGCGGACGGCGAAGCCTCCGGCCATGACCAGGGGCGCGCCGGCTCGCTGTCCAGAAAGGAGGCGGCGAACCTGGTGATCGCCATCCTGGCCGGTGGAGTCGACACGACGCGGGCACAGATCGCCCATGGTTTGCGCCTCTTCGCCGAGCACCCCGACCAGTGGCACATTTTGCGCTGCCGGCCGGAGCTGGCCTCACGGGCGGCAACTGAAGTGCTGCGTTACGAGCCGATAACGCCGTTCACCGCCCGGGTGGCCCGGGAAGACGTCGAGTACCGCAATGTGATCTTCCCCGCGGGGACGGTAATATTTTGTTGCCTGGCGACGGCCAACCGGGATCCATCGATTTGGGCGGAGCCGGGGCGCTTCGATATTTCGCGAGCCCAGCCAGTTCAAAGCGTCCTCAGCTTTGGGGCCGGGAGCCATTTCTGTGCCGGGGCCCAGCTTGCGCACATGGAGCTGGAACAAGTGCTGGGGTTCCTGGCCTCCCGAGCGGCGACGTTGCACCTGGAAGCCCCCCCGGTCTATGGGAACTTCGAGGGCATCTACGAACTCGTTGAGTTGCGGCTGGGGTTCGCGCCGGCGGCTGCCACCTCGTAAATGGCCCCTGCCCAGTCGTTGCCCAAAGACGCTGAGCCGGTTACTCGGGTCGGGTGCCAGCCTTTATCCGCCTGAGCGGGGGCACGGTGGCGGGTGGTTGCCGGCGAGGGGGGAGGGCGGCGAGGAGGTCGGCGGTGGCCGCTGAAATGGCTGCCACGGCCGCTTCAAAGGCGTCCACCGTGCTAGCGCTCGGTTTTTGGGCTCCGCTGACCTTGCGTACGTACTGGCGGGCAGCAGCGACGACCTCTTCCTCGGTTGCCGCGGGCTCCAAGCCGCGCAGGGTGGTGATGTTCCGGCACATGCCACAACAGCCAAGCACGCCCTGTAATGGCTTGGGGCGCTGAGGCGCCTAGCCGGAGTGGTCCCCAGCCGCCTAGCCTGACAGACGATGGCCGGCCGTGAGCCTCCTTACCGCGTGGCCCTGCTCGGCTACGGCGTAGCCGGTCGGGTCTTCCACGCCCCTTTGATCGCTGCCGATCCGCACTTGGAGCTGGCGGCGGTTGTCACCACCGACCCGGCCCGGCGTGATCAGTCGGCAAACGAGCACCCGGGCGCCCGTGTGCTCGACGGACCGGAGGCTGTCTGGGAGCGGGCTGCCGACTTCGACCTGTGCATTGTCGCCACTCCCAACCGCACGCACAAGGCTTTGGCACTGGCCTCGCTCGGTGCGGGCTTGGCGACAGTCGTCGACAAGCCTGTTACGGGGACCGCGGCGGAGGCAATGGAGCTGGCCGAGCTGGCCAAGGCGCGAGGCTTGTTGTTTTCGGTCTACCAGAACCGGCGCTGGGACGGGGATTTCCTGACCGTGTGCCGGTTGCTGGACGAAGGCCGCCTCGGGGACGTGTGGCGGTACGAGTCTCGCTTCGAGCGCTGGCGGCCCGAGCCGTCCAAGCGCTGGCGGGAGTCGGGGAACCCCGAGGACTTAGGTGGCGTCCTGTACGACCTTGGCAGCCACCTTGTCGACCAGGCCATCGTGGTGCTCGGCCCGGTGCGCTCGGTGTTCGCCGAGGTCCTCGTGCGCCGCCCGGGGGCCGGCGCGGATGACGACAGCTTCTTGGCCCTGGAGCACACGAACGGCGCCCGTTCGCACCTCTGGGCCAGCGCGACCGCCGCACAGCTCGGGCCTCGCTTTCGCGTCCTTGGGTCCCGGGCGGGTTATGTCAAGTTCGGCATGGACCCTCAAGAAGACGCTCTTAAAGCGGGTTCCCGACCCGGGCCGGGATGGGGAAAGGAGCCGCAGGAAGCATGGGGGTGGCTGGGGTCGGGGGTCCCCATGCTGGGTGGCGTCGGGGCGCGGGTCCCCACGGCACCCGGCGATTACCCCGCGTTTTACAGAGGCATCGTGGCTGCACTTCGCGGAGAAGCCCCCCCGCCCGTCACAGGCGAGGAGGCGGCCGGGGTGATCAGGGTGCTGGAGGCCGCGAAGTTGTCGGCCCAGGAGGGGCGCACCGTCTACCTCAGCGAAGTCGAGCCCTAGCCGGCGCTTGCGCCGGCTCATGTCGAAGCTTGATGCCCGCGACCGTGCCCGGCTGGTGGTCCTGGCCTACGAGAGCGGGCTCGTAGGCCCGGGTGCCCGCGAGCCTTAGCGCCGATGGCCGAAGGGCTGCCCCGACTTCGGTGCGTAGGCTGAACCTGAGAATGTGGCGCTGATCGATTGCCGCCGCAGGCGATGGGTGGCGACAATTCGCAAGACCGCCCAAATGGTACCGGCGATCATTGCCAGCGAGAGAACGGTGAAAGTGATGGGGGCGACCAAACCGGCCATACTCACACCGGGAAGCTCTGCATACGAGGGCTGCTCAGGGTCGACAAGGACGGCGATCCGCTGGCCAGTGCTGGCGAACTGCGTTTGCTCCGGCGTGTAAACCGTCGAGTAGGTAACGCGTCCGACGGCGTGCGCCAAGCGGACCTCGTAATTGTAGGTGTACCACGAGCCGCTCCTAGAGCTGTGCCAAATCGGGTCCACGGAGGTGACGGTTGCCAACTCGTGGGTACCGTGCGACTGGGTCTCGCTGCTGCGGGCCCAGTTGCCATAACCGGAAATTGTGCCCACGATAAAACCGAGCAGGGTGCCGAACCAAATAAGGAGGAAAAAGCCGGCCGATACGTGCAGCCTGGTGGCCGCTACCGGGCGGCGAGGTGCCCGGTAGCGCAACGCGCGAGGCACCGAGGCCGTGACGGCGGCGCGTAGGCCGTTCCTGGCCTTGGCGTGGTGCTCAGTGATGCGAGCAAGCCACACAAGCAAGGCGGTAAGCAAGGCCAGGATCACCGCCGCGGCGATGGTCGCGCCGCGGTCATTGCGGGGTGGATGGCCGAAGCAGGCTATGACGGCCAGGGCGGTGGTGAAGGCGAAAAAGAGCGACGCCAGCACCAGCGGGACGACGGCTGCTGCCCACCAGTTGATGCGTTTCATCGCAATAGCCTAGTTATGGCATCCTCGTTACGTGGTGAGGAGGCGGCCGGGGTGATCAGGGTGCGCGACGCAGCGAAGTTATCGGCCTAGCGGGGGACGCACCGTCGAGCTCTCCTAGGGCGGCTCCCAAAACCCGGTGCTTGCGCTGCGGCGCCTGCGACCGCGCTCCGCGGGTGGTCATTGTTTGCGAGAGCGGGCTCGCGGTGCCGGGCGCCCCCCAGCTGCGGCGCCGATGGCCGTGCGCTGCGTCGGCGTTGCCGAAGTTGAGCCTGAGAATGCGGTGCTGGCAGAGTGCTGGAGGCGATGGATGCCGGCAACGCGCAAGACTAGCCAAGTAGCGGCCGCCATCATCACCAGCGCCGCAACGGTGAGAGCGATGGGCGCGCCCAACGTCGCCATGCCCTCGCCGGGGAGTTCTGCGTACGCAGGCTGGTAAGGGTCCACGAGGACGCTGATCCGCTGGCCCGCGCCGGCGAACTGCGTTTGCTCCGGCGTGTAAACCGTCGAGTAGGTAGCGCGCCCGACCGGGTGCGCCAAGCGGACCTCATAATTGTAGGTGTAGAAGTAGCTGCTCTCGTTGCCGTGATAAATCTGGTCCACGGAGGTAACCTTGGCCAACTCATGCGTACCGTGCGATTGTGTTTCGTTGGTCCGTGCCCAGTTGCCGTACTCGACGATCGCATTGACACTAAATGCGATCAGGACTCCGAACCAAACAACGGCGAAATAGCCTATCGCCACGCGCCGCAGGCGCCGCTTGGTGGTCGATACGGGACGTTGCCAGAGGTAGCGGAAGGTCCCCGGCACCAATGATCCAATAGCGCACAAGGCACTCCTGGACTTGGCGTGGTGCTCCGTCATAAAAGCAAGCGAGGCAAGCAATGCGGTAAGTAAGGCGAAGATAACTGCCGCGACGATGGGCCCAGTCGTGTTGTTACCGGCAGCATGGCCGAAGCAGGCGCTGATGGCCGTGGCGGTGCTGATGGCGAAGAAGAGCGATGCCACTACCAGCGCGACGACCGCCACGGTCCACCAGTTGACGCGTCTCATCGCAATAGCGTAGCTATTGCATCAAAGTGCCGGTGTCTTCGCGTCTTGGGCCGCCGGAGCCGGTGACGTGCGCCGGGCAGCCCAGCGCACGACGACCAGCGAAAGGAGCGAAGTGCCGGCCAGTTCGGGCTTCAGACGAATGTGCAATCTGCTGTTCGCAAATTCGCCGCCCGACATAGTTGTGGAGGGCAGGACCAGGGGCTGATCGGCCCGCACCGGCGAAGCTTGCGCAAATGTCGCCGCTACGGGAGCACGGGCAGATCGTCCTCGCCTAGGACCACTTGGGGTCGCGTCCCATGAAGCCGGCGAACCGGTCCCACTCGGTGGATTGCGCGGGCACGGTAACTTCTGAGCCGAAGGGGTTGCCTTCGCCCATGGCGTTGCGGTACTCCGGTTTGAGCATCGAGCGGGCTCCCTGCAGGGCAGGCCCTGCGAGCTGCGAGCCCAGCTCCTCCAGCCTGGCCAGGCGACCTGTGGCGGCGGCCAGGTCCCAGGAGTGCGCTGCCAGTTCGGCGAGGTACATGTCTACGAGCGTGTAACCCTCGTACGTCTCGCCCCAGGGCATGGTGGTGGTTGCGGTTAGCCGTGAGTCGTCAGCCCAAGCGCGCTGCGCCTCCTTCTTGGCCAAGCGAATGAGCTCGGCGCTGTCGGAAAGCTCGATGTCGGGGAACTGGGACTCGCCCCCCTCCACCACCCCACGCCCGAGGGCGGCGGCTCGGTTCGGCGCGTGTCAAGCTATATGAGACAACTTCTTCAAAGAAATAGTGGCTCGGCGGCCTCGTCTTGGGGCTTGTTGATCCATGCCATCGTCGGCAAAGCAGGAGGTGTTGGAGGCTTGCGCACGAAGCGCTCGGGGTGCGCAGCATAGGCGGCGTCAAGGACCAGGGCCCGCTCTGCCCGCACTAGCTCAGCACGCCCGTAGTGGACATCAGCGGGGGTGTGGTAACCAACCCCTGAATGACGGTGGTCGTAGTTGTACCACCTGAAGAACCTCCGGCAAAAGCCGTGGGCGTCCTCGAAACAGCCAAAGCGCCCCGGGAACTCCGGGCGGTACTTGAGGGTACGGAAGTGCGACTCCGAGTAGGGGTTATCGTTGGAACAATGCGGGCGGTTGTGGGTCTTTGTGACCCCGAGGTCGGCGAGCAGGAACGCTACCGGCTT
>DASSZK010000189.1:0-4144 GCA_035702845.1 Acidimicrobiales bacterium | reverse complement strand
TGGCACGACAAAGGCTGGCGGCTCAAGCTCGGCGCCGACGCCGTGCTGGAGCTGACCAGCCCGAGCGGCCAGCGCTACGAGAGCAGGCCTCCGCCATTTACCCCGGTGTTATGAGGGGCGGCCGAGCTGAGGGGCGCTCAGGCGCCGATCACAACGAGTACGTCACCGTTGCCCAATTACCTCTGGAGGCGCCGACGAACTCCACGGCGCGCATCTGCTGCGTTAGCGAGCACCTTGGTTTTCAGGAACTCTGGGGAGTATCTGATAAGCCCCACCCGGCGCGGCTCGTGGCTGCAGGAAGCGGAGTAGACGCCTGCGATGAGAGCTTTTGGCGTAGACGAGGGGACCTGACCCGACTGCTGGCGCTACAGCCACACGCAGGCTGGCAACCGCTCGGGCGGGGCTCTTGTCGCGCGCGGTGGCGGCCCCCCCGAGCCGCCCGGCTAACATGTCCAGCGGCCGTGACCTATCAAGCCGGAGCCTTCGAACCCGTTACTGAACCCCACGAGGCGCGCCCGCGCCGCAGGCGCCAGGTGGGCGCCCCGCTGGCAGGGGTGCTGGTGGTCGCAGGCCTGGCTGGCGGCCTTTCGGGTTGCAGCACAGCCCCGGCAGCTGCCGTCGTCAACGGTCAAAAGATCAGCGTGCAGCAGCTTGACCAGCAGATGTCCGACTGGGCCTCGAGCCCTGACTACCGCCTGGTCTACGACCAAAACTCTTTCCAGCAGGCTCAGCGGAGCGGCAACCAGAACCCCCAAGGCGTGACGGTTGAGGGCGCCGGTACTGGGAGCGGGGTCTACGGGCGCCAGTGGGCTTCCACCGAGCTGACCCTGATGATCGATGCGACCGCGATCCACCAGTACCTGGCTGCGCACCATGAGGCGCCGACCTCGCAACAGGTCGCGGCCGCCTGGGCGAGCGAGGAGGCGGCGGCGCCGCAGCTCTGGCAACAACTTTCGCCCCAAACTCGTACCCAAGCTGCGGAGCAGGATGCTCAGGCTGCGCTCGTCTACGGCAAGCCCGTGTCGGTGGCGGCCGACCAGCAGTTCTATGCAGGTCACGAGGCGGATTTCTGGTCACAGGTCTGCCTGGCCCGTACCGATGTGGTCGTGAGCGGGGCCAATGGCAACGTTGACAACTCCGCAAGCAAGCGACAGGCTGACTCCGAAGCCAAGGCCTGGTCGGGCACCGGCTCAGGGTCCGGCGCCCCCCAGGGCGCCGCACAGTCGTGTTATTCAGGCGAGCAGCTCCTCGAGCGGGGCGTGGGGTACTTCCGGACGGTGAGCAGCTTGCCCGTGGGTGGCACGGCGGCCATCCCTGCTCAGCCCGGCTACCAGGTGGTCAAGGTGCTGTCTCGCCAGACGCTGCCCTTTGCAGGCTGGGATGCGACCGTGATCGAGCTGGTTTCCCAGCACAACGGCAACCACTTCCAGTTCCCCATCGGCGAAGGCGGCATCGATAACTTGGTCAACCGCGCCAACGTGAGCGTCAACATCGCTTACGGCGCGTGGACCTACAACGGGCAGTACAACGTCTCGTACGTCAACTTCGGCTCCATCCACTGACCCAGACGCCGCTGCCTCGGGTAACCGTTGTCGGCCTCGGCCCCGCCGGGCCCGGCCTCATAACGACCGAGGCTCTAGCCGCTCTCCACAGTGCCTCTCCGCGCTGGCTGCGCACGCAGCGGCACCCCTCGGCCGTGGTCGCAGAGGGAGCAGGTAGCTTCGACCACCTCTACGAGCAGGCGGCGTCGCTCGAGGACGTGTACAGCGGTATAGCTGAGGCCCTGGTGGCTGAGGCGCTGTTCAGCCCGACCGGAGAGGTGGTCTATGCCGTGCCCGGCTCGCCGCTGGTCGCCGAGAAGTCGGTGGAACTACTGCGCGCCGACGACCGCGTCGAGGTCGTCGTCATGGCGGGTGTGTCGTTCGCGGATGTAGCTTTCGCCCGGCTCGGCGTCGACCCGCTGGCTTGCGGGGCGCGCTTAGTCGACGGCCACCGCTTCAGGGTGGAGGCGGCCGGCTACAGCGGCCCCATGCTCGTCGGCCAGTGCGACTCAGCTGAGGTGCTCTCCGAGGTGAAGCTGGTGATCGGCGACGTCCTCGACCAGCTGCCCGCGGAGCACGGGGCACAGTTGTTGCGCCTCACCGTGCTGCAACGCCTGGGCCTGGCTGACGAGGCGGTGACTGAGCTGGCTTGGCACGAACTGGACCGAGAGATCGTCCCGGACCACTTGACCAGCGTGTGGGTGCCTGGCCTGCCTGCGGCGTTCGCTTCGGAGATGACACGGCTTCAAGAGATCGGCCGTGTGCTGAGGGAGCGCTGCCCGTGGGACCGCAAGCAGACCCACGAGAGCCTGACCAGGTACCTGATCGAAGAGTCCTACGAGGTCATAGAGGCCATTGACGAGCTCGGCCCTGACGGCGAGGGCTATGACCACCTCGAAGAAGAGCTCGGCGACGTCCTGTTCCAGGTGGTGTTCCATTCCACCCTCGCTGCCGAGCAGGGCCAGTTCACCCTGGCCGACGTGGCTCGGCGCGTCCACGACAAACTGGTCGCCCGCCACCCCCACGTCTTTGGGGATGTCGAGGCCGGCACGGCAGAGGACGTGGCCCGCAACTGGGAGCAGATCAAACGAGCGGAGCGAGGTGAAGCGGCCGCTGCAGCGCCGTCGGTCATGGACGGCCTTCCCCGGGACCTGCCCAGCCTGCTGTACGCCTACAAGGTGCACGCTCGGGCGGCCTCAGTGGGTTTTGACTGGCCCGACATCGCCGGCGTCCTCGCCAAGGTGGACGAGGAGCTGGCAGAGCTGCGCGAGGCGGGTTCGCCGGCCGAGATCCGTGACGAGCTCGGCGACCTGTTGTTCGCAACAGTGAGCCTGGCGCGCCACCTCGATGTCGAACCCGAGGGAGCACTGCGGGAAGCGGCAGGCAAGTTTTGCCGACGGTTCAAAAAGGTCGAGGAGCTGGCTCGCGCCCAGGAGCTCAGGCTCGAAGAGATGACCCTCCAAGCTATGGACGGCCTCTGGGAGCAGGTAAAAGCGGCGGAAAGCGTGTCCGGGCCCGAAACCAGCGCGTAGGATCGGCAGTCACTGCAGCAACACAGGTCACAGTGACAACAGGTGGGCTCCGACATGCGACTGGCCGTGAAGATCTTTTCGGTGGTGATGGTCTTCGTCGGTGTCGGCTATCTCTTCCTCAACCCCGTACGTACCTATCTCGGTGTGAAGTCGGAGATCGCCGCCCAGGAGCGCACTGTTTCGGTCCTCCAGGCCGAAGACTCCAAGCTCTCCCATGAGAAGGCGGCCCTCCAGCAGCCCGCCACCATCGAGCGCATAGCCCGCCAGGACTACGGTTTGGTCATGCCCGGCCAGCAGGCGTTCCAGGTGCTGCCCTCGCCGGCGCGAGCAGTAAAACCGGCTCCTCCCAAGCCGGGATCATCGCCTTGGTACTCGCCATTAGAATTTTGGCATCACCTCTGACGACGGCACCCGCCAGTTACTGACCGAGCTGCTAGGCCGCCCGCCCAAGGGGGCGTACCAGGTCGTCGTGGAAGACGACCAAGGGATGCCTGTAGTCATCCGCAATGCACCCCTGCTCGACGACGGCACCCCGATGCCCACCCGTTACTGGCTGGTCGGCAAGCGTGCCCGCTTGGCCATTGACCGCTTGGAAGCGGCGGGCGGGGTGGACCAGGCGGAGGCGGCCGTGGACCCGCTGGCGCTGGAGGAGGCCCACCGGCGTTATGCCGCCGAGCGTGACCGCGCTATCCCTGCCAACTGGAGAGGGCCGCGCCCGAGCGGGGGAGTGGCCGGTACGCGCAGGGGCGTCAAGTGCCTGCACGCCCATTACGCCTACTGGCTGGCGGGTGGCGACGACCCGGTCGGGCGCTGGGTGTCGGAGCGCTTGCCGGCGCCGGGTGCCTGAGTGGGCGCCAACCTGGCTGCCATTGACTGCGGCAGCCTCTCCACGCGCCTGCTTATTTCGTCCCCAGCCCTGGAGCCGCTCGTGCGCAAGATGCGCATCACCGGGCTCGCTCGGGGCGTCGACGCCAGCGGCCACCTGAGCCCGGCGGCGGTCCGGCGGGTGCTCGATGTCCTGGCCGAGTACCGGGCCGCCATGGACGACCACGGAGTGGCGCGTGTTGCAAT
>DASSZK010000094.1:0-6209 GCA_035702845.1 Acidimicrobiales bacterium | reverse complement strand
CCTGCAACTGCTCATGACCGAGCCGTCACACGCTGCCGCCGCAGTGGGACCTGGGAGCGGTTTGCGCCGAGCCGCCTTAGTGCTTGCTCCCGAGGCCGGCCCGGTCGGCTCCGCCCCGCTCGTGCCCGCGCCAAGCGTCGTATGGCGCCTCGCCGGGGACCGCACGCCCGACCCTGACCTCGCTCCTGGGTGGTCGAGAGTGCCGCGCGCAGCGGCCACCGCACCGGCTCCCACGTCGGTGCGCACCAGCCCGAGCGGAGCGAGGCAAAGCCCCGCCGACCGCGCTCCACTACTTCTTGTGACCGGCGGCGACCGGTCCAGGCGGGCCCAAGTTGCCCTGGACCAGTGCGGCCCCCTGCTGCGCTCGACGCTGCCACAGGGCCCGAGCGAGTGGGACGCCGTCATACGTCAGGCTTCTTTGGAGCGCTGCGCCGTGCTCTTGGACCTGGAAGGTGCGCTCAGCCCCGACGCCCGCCAGCGAGTCGAAGCGGCCAGTCACCTCACTTGGGTGCTGGCCAGCCAGGAGGAGCTCCCCCTCGACTGCCTTCCACGGGTGCCATGGGAAGAGGTAACGGCCAGCCGGGCGCAGGCGACCGCTGCCGACTGGGCTCAGGTCCTGCGCGCCACCGAGACGGGCAAACCGGAGGCCCCCACT
Organism: Acidimicrobiales bacterium; assembly: GCA_035702845.1. Taxonomy (GTDB): domain Bacteria; phylum Actinomycetota; class Acidimicrobiia; order Acidimicrobiales; family Palsa-688; genus JAJZMF01. The sequence continues at coordinate 5,554 of DASSZK010000094.1, read as the reverse complement.
GCCACGGCCGAGCAGTACTCGTACACCCACAACATCACCGCAGAGCAGCTCGAGTTGGTTGCCGCTGCTGCACCTGGCGTGGGAGGCATCGTGCCCGCCCTACGCCGCCTGGCAGCCGGCCATATCAGCGCCCTCGCGCCGCGGATCCGCCCGGCTCGCACATGGGAAGATCTCGTGCTCGACGAGGAGCGGACAGAGCGCCTGCGCGAGATCGTCGCTCGTTCGCTCCACAAGCACACGGTCTTCGGAGAGTGGGGGTTCCAGCCGGCCCCCTCGAGCGGTGTGGTGGCGCTCTTTTCCGGGCCATCAGGGACGGGGAAGACGCTCGCGGCCGAGATAATCGCCGGGGAGCTCGGCATCGACCTGTACAAGATCGATCTGTCTGCCCTGGTGTCCAAATGGGTCGGTGAGACGGAAAAAAACTTGTCGGCTGTCTTCGCCGCCGCCGAAGCCAGCAACGTGGCTCTATTTTTCGATGAGGCGGACGCCATCTTCGGTAAGCGCTCGGAAGTCTCCGACGCCCACGACCGTTACGCCAACATCGAAGTGGCCTACCTGCTCCAGCGCTTGGAACGGTACGAGGGCGTGGTCATCATGGCCACAAACCTGGCTACGAACATCGATCCCGCTTTCCTCCGGCGCATCCACGTAAGCATCGACTTCCCGATGCCGGAGGAAGCCGAGCGCGAGCGGATATGGGCGCGAAGCCTGCCAGCGGGCGCCCCGGCATCCGGCTTGGACCTGGCATTGCTGGCCAAGCTTTTCAAGTTCTCCGGCGGCTCCATACGCAACGTTGCCCTCACTGCTGGTTTCATCGCTGCAGACGCAGGAACGCCAATAAACATGGCATGCGTTGTCGAGGCGGTACAGCGTGAGATGCGCAAGCTGGGGCGCCTCGTGACAGCTGCAGACTTCGGCCCCTTCGCACACGTCGTGGGACGCGGTGCGACGACTGCTCAATGAGCGTGAGAGCGGTACAGCTCCTCGATCTCGCGCACGCTGCGGACCATTTCGCGGCCCTCGACCCAGGACTCACCGGCCTTCTCCATCGTGCGGAGGAGCTCATCGTCCGTGCGCAGCAGGCGCACTTGGTCGACGAGGGCAGGCACGTCCTTTGCCGCCACAGCGAGGTTGCGCCTAACCATCTCTGCGGTCGAGTAGGTGCCGTGGCCGGCCAACGGCGCGAAACATATCACCGGTCGGGGTGTCCGCAAAGCCTCGAGCACCGTCACCCCCGCGCCGTTCGTCACGACAACGTTGGCTGCGGACATCAGTTCAGGCATCTGAGAGGTGTAACCGAACACCGTCAGGCGCCCGGGCCGTTTAGCAGCCAGCTCGCGCAGTTCCGCCTCGAGGCTGGCGTTTTTGCCGCACACGGCCAGGACGTGCACCGGGGGGTCGAGCGCCACGAGGGCCTCTACGCCTGGACGGATGCCTCCCAGACCCCAGGCCCCCCCTGTCATGAGGACGACGAAATCATCCAGAGGGACGTCCAGGTTTTTGCGCACCTCAGAGCGCAGGTGGTCACCGAACCCTCGACGCACGGGCGGTGCCCCAACTCGCAGGCTGCTCTCCGCAGCCGGCAACAAGGCATCCGCCGCTGCTGTGTCGTACATCACGAAGTGCCTGTCGATCCCTTCGTACACCCACAAGGGGTGCACGTGGAAGGCGGGTATGTAGGTAACAGACGGGGCCCGGTAGCCCTGGGTACGCCTCATCCAGTCCAAAGCGGCCGAACCGAAGGGGTATGTGGAAATGACGAGGTCCGGAGAGTGACGGGCGATGACCCGCTGGAGGCGAGGCCCGAAGAAGTCGCCAACCCAGCGACGCGCCACCCGCGCGAAGCCGTCCGACTTTGACAACCACCCGTAGAAGATCTCGTAGCTCCAGGGAAGAGCGGACAGCTGGAACCCGTAAGCCCATCGGGCTGCCCGAGCAAATCGGGCACCCCGCAGCTCCATGGTGTCAAGCCGCTCGATCTGGCAGTCGGGCCAGCATTCCTTCATCGCCTCAGTCAGAGCAGCTGCCGCGGCGTTGTGGCCCTCGCCCATCTCGGCCGAGATTATGAGGACGCTGCGGGGCACGTTATCGTCTACACCCGTCATCCGCCTTGCATGCCCTCCCTCGTGATCTGCCGTGTTGGTCCTGGGTAGCCTACTCGCGCTCCTCTCAGGGATGCTCAATGCGGTCGCGGCCGCCCTCGAGAAGCACCAAGGCATGCGTACCGGCCACGACCGCAACGGCTTCCGCCTTCTTGCCGCGCTGGCCAAGAGGCCTCTATGGCTGCTCGCCATGGTGATAAGCGCCTTGGCATGGGTGTGCGAAGCGGCGTCGCTTGCCTCGGCACCGGTGCCCGTGACCGCGACACTGCGCAACGCTGGGCGGGGGCTCCTCGTCGTCGGAGGCGGCCGATGGCTGGACGAGACTTTCACCCGGCTCGAACTTGCCGGCGTGGTACTGGCCAGCTTTGGGGGCGCCCTCACCGCTATAGGCGCGACAGCGTCCACAGTCGTGCGCCGTCCATTGTCCAACCTGGACCAACTACTGGTGGGCTTGGCTTGCGCCGCAGGCGCGCTGGTGATCTCGCGCGGTTCCGAATGGTTCTCGCGCTCAAAATCCGGCGCAAGCGGGGGCCGCTTGCGCAGCGCCGGCGTCGCCACAGGCGCTGCGGTCGGGGTGCTCTATGCCGCCACCGGCATCTTCACCAAGGAGATCGGGGACCGCTTCGCCGTTTATGGAGCCGGGGGTATCTTCGCCGTAGTCACCAGCGCCGGCCTGTGGTTGATGGTCGCCATGACCGTGTGGGCTCAGAGCCTCATCCAGCATGCGTTCCGCCGGGCAAATGCGGCGAGCGTGTCAGCCGCCAACGCCACCGTAGCGTCGCTCGGGCTGGTCGCCGCCGGCTTCCTGCTCTACGGCGAGAGGGTGCCAAGCGGGCCCGACTCAATCTGGCTGTTCGGCGGGATGGTAGTGGCGCTCGCCGGGACATTCCTCCTCATCTCGGCGAGACCAGCCACCTCAGCCGAGCCGGGTCAAAGCGCGGAGGACCTAGCCCGCGGTTGAACCCTGCCCCAACCCGGGACCGGGCAGGCCGGGAGCGGACAGGCCGGGAGCGGGGAACGTGGCGCCCGGCTGGCCGGCACCCGGGGCACCGGGCGCCAGGTGCGCTTTGAGGTCAGCGATCGCCGACAGCACTTCAGCCAGGCCGCCCTGAGTGTGGCAGTCCAGAAGGTCGATGATCCGTTCCACGTCTTCGAAGGTCTTGGCCGAACGGGCGTCCGCAGCAATGTTTTGCAGGTTCTGGCCAACCATCAGCGCAGGGAGGAGGACGAGTTGGATGAAGCTCTGGGCCAGCCAGGCCACACATAGAGCGAAGCCAGCTTCTCCGATAAGCCCTATAGACGGCGACAGGATATGGGACTCCACCAGGACCGCCGGCAAGGCCATTAGGGAGATGAAACAGAAGACCCAGAATGCTGTCATCGTGCCGACCCGGTTTGTCAGCGCCAGGGCCACCCGCTTATTGAAGCGTGCGTACCAGTTGTGTGTTGGCAGGTGGTCCAAAGTGTTGGCGTGAACCGGGCGACCGTGCCTGGTAAAGCCCCAAACAGGCCGGTGGTGGCTCTCGAAGGTGGCCCCGCCTTGATCGTTGTCCATGCTCCCGATTGTCGCGCGCGGCCCTGGCCGGAGGCGGGATCTAAGACCGCTCGCTCAGCCCTTCATGCCTCGCCGGCAGCCGGCGCACGTGCAAATGGAAGACACGGCCATCCGCTACGGTCGCACGCTCGGAACCAGTCACCGGCCCTTCCGCGATCACCACCTCGTCCGAGAGGGTTTCACTCGACACAACGGACATGTGCTCCTCGACCGCATGGCGAAGCTCTTCGAAGTGCGACAGGTCGAGCACGAGGCGGATATGGTCGGACACGTCGAACCCGGCTCGCTTGCGGGCTTCTTGCACCTGGCGTACAAGGTCTCGGGCCAAACCCTCCCTTTCGAGCTCGGGAGTCAGCGTGACGTCCAACTCGACAACTTTGTCGTTACCGGAAAGGGCTCTGCCCCTGTCCTGGTCCTTGGGTACCAGCGACAGATGGAACTCACCTTCGCGCAAGATCTCACCTGCCACTTCGATCTCCCCGGCGGCGTTCCTGGCCCAATCGCCTCGGCGTACGGCACCAATGACCCTCTGGGTGGCCGCGCCGAGACGAGGCCCGAGGACAGACGGGTTGACAGCCAGTACGGTGTCGGCGACCGAAGACACGTCGCTCAACAACTCGACGCGCTTTACGTTTAGTTCGTCTGCGATCAAACCTTCGTACGGCGTTAATCGCACGGCTCCGGCGCCGGCGACGGTCGCAGACGGCAAGGGCAAACGGGCCCGGCGGTCCGTGGCCTTTCGCACGGAGTGCCCTGCTGAGCAGACCTCGCGCACCATGTCCATCTCTTCGACGAGGCCGGGTTCGTCCGGCAGGTCCTCAGCCGCCGGCCAATCCGCCAAGTGGACACTTCTCTCACCGGTAAGGCCCCTGTAGATCTCCTCGGTCACCATGGGCAAGAGCGGTGCGGCCACCAGGCACACCACGCGCAGCACGGTGTAAAGAGTTGCATAGGCATCGTTTTTGGCGCTGTCGGAGGTATCACTCGATCCCACGGGGCTCCAAAAGCGGTCCCGGCTGCGGCGGATGTACCAGTTGTTGAGAGCATCGAGGAACGAAGTGACCGCCGTACAAGCGCCGTAGAGGTCGTAACCGTCCATTGCTTCAGTGACCTGGCCCACCAGTGCCCTCGTCTTGGCCAGTATGTAGCGGTCAAGGACGTCGGCTGGCCGAGGGCACGCACCGTCAGGCCGGTAGCCGTCGGCGTTGGCGTACATGGAAAAGAACTTCCAAGCGTTCCACAGTGGGTTCAATACTGCGCGGACAGCTTCGGACGGCCCTCGCCGCTCGACTACGAGGTCTCCTCCTCGCATCACCGGTGATGAAAGCAAGAACCAGCGCATGGCGTCGGCCCCATAGACATTGAACATCTCTTCGGGATCGGGGTAGTTGCGCAGGCGCTTGGACAACTTCTGTTTGTCGTGACCGAGGACTACGCCGTGAGCAATGCAGCTCGAGAACGCCGGCTTCCCGAACAAAGCCGTGCCCAGCACGTGGAGGGTATAAAACCATCCCCGGGTCTGGCCGACGTACTCGACGATGAAATCGGCGGGGAAATGATCTTCGAACCACGCGGCGTGGTCGAAAGGGTAGTGCACTTGGGCGAAGGGCATCGACCCAGATTCGAACCAACAGTCGAGCACATCCTCGACGCGCCTCATCGTGGACTTACCCGTGGGGTCGTCGGGGTTCGGCCTCACCAGTTCGTCAATGGCAGGCCGGTGCAGGTTGGTCGGCCGCACACCGAAATCGGCCGCTATGTCGTCCAGGCTGCCGTACACGTCGATCCGGGGATAGGCGGGGTCGTCGCTCTTCCACACCGGGATGGGTGCCCCGAAGAAGCGGTTGCGCGAGATCGACCAGTCGCGCGCCCCCTCCAGCCACTTGCCGAACGCCCC
>DASSZK010000093.1:0-8967 GCA_035702845.1 Acidimicrobiales bacterium | reverse complement strand
GACTATAACGACCGGGCCATGGAGCACCTCCAGGTGGGGCTCGAGCGCTCGGGGCGCCGCTTGGCCGACATCGACCGCCCTCAGCTCGTGGTGTGCTCGGTGCACGAAGACGAAGCGACAGCATTGGACATGGCCCGGCTTATGGTCACCCAGTACCTTGGCCAGCAGCCGCACATCATGGCAGCGTCGGGAGTGCCCAAGTCCCTGCTCGACGCCGTGGGAGAGATCCTCACCTGGCCGGCGACCCACGAGCAGGTGGAGGCGGCGTCCAAACTGGTGCCCAACGAGGTGGTGCGCATGCTGACCGCCTCGGGGACGCCCGACCAGGTGAGGGCCAGGGTTGGTGACTACATGGCGCACGGGTGCACTTGCCCGGTGCTCTACCCGCTGGGCGACGTGAAGGCCATGATCGATGCCTTTGCCGGGTGGGGACCTTGACCCAGGCGCTCGCCGGGGCAACTGGGCAAAAGGGGGCTACCGGCTCCAAAGAGGTGGGCCCGGTGGGACCCGCTGCGAGCATCGTGGACAACCCCGCGGCTGGAGCCGCCGCCGTGTGGGCCCCTTGCACGCGCTCGCCCCAGGAGCTGCACCGCAAGCTCCCCCATTACGCCCCGAGCCGCTTGCTCAGGGCCCCGGCCCTGGCTGCCCGGGCAGGCGTGAACCGTGTACTGCTAAAAGAGGAAACGGGCCGCTTCGGCTTGCCATCGTTCAAGCTTCTCGGCGCGTCGTGGGCGTGCTACCGAGCCTTGTCGGAGCACATTGGGGCCGAGCCGGGCCCGTGGGCCGATATCGAGGAGCTCGCAGAGGAGCTAAAGGCCTTGCGCCCGTTCAGGTTTGCGGCCGCGACCGACGGCAACCACGGTCGGGCCGTGGCCCACATGGCGCGCCTGCTCGGTTTCTCCTCACGGATCTTCGTCCCCGAAGGCACCGCAGCTGCCCGCATCGACGCTCTCGTGTCCGAGGGTGCCGAGGTGGAGGTCGTGAACGGCAGCTACGACGACGCCGTGGCCCGTTCGGCAGAGGAGGCCGGGCCATCGTGCCTGGTGATCTCGGACACCAGCTGGCCCGGTTACGAGCAGGTGCCGCGCTGGGTCATCGAAGGGTACTCGACGATGTTCTGGGAAGTCGAAGACCGCTTGGGAGAGCTCGGCACTCCCCTCGGCAAGGACGATGTCGTCGTCGTACCTATTGGCGTTGGGGCGCTGGCGGCTGCGGCAGTGAACCACTTCCGCCGCGGACCGGACGGGCCTGCTGTCGTCGGCGTGGAGCCCCTCGACGCCAACTGCGTCATGGCTTCGGTCCAGGCAGGGAAGATGGTCGTCGTCCCCGGCCCTCACCGCTCCATCATGGCTGGCCTCAATTGCGCCACTCCGTCCCGGGTCGCCTGGCCTCTGCTGTCTTCGGGGCTCGAAAGCGTCGTTGCCGTTAGCGACGACCAGGCGCGCCACGCAGTCAGGGAACTGGCGGCTCTGGGCCTCGCCGTGGGCGAAACCGGTGCCGCCGCCCTCGCCGGCCTGGACGCAATGTGCGAGCAAAAGCGCGGCCCCGGCCCCGGCGCCACCGTGCTGCTGCTTTGCACCGAGGGAGTCACAGACCCTGTCGGCTGGCGCAGCATCCTTGGTATCGAGGTTCTATAAGTGGACTTTTACTCCCCGAGCTCGTGGGCTGAAGCCCTGGCACTTAAGGCAGCGCACCCCGACGCGGTCCCCATCAACGGCGGTACCGACGTCATGGTCGAGCTCAACTTCAACCGCCGGCGCCCCCCGGCGTTGATCGACCTCTCCAGGGTGGCCGGGCTGGCACAGTGGGAGCGGGTGGACGGCCACCTGCGAGTGGGCGCCGGTGTCACCTATTCCCGGCTTATCAGCGAGCTCGGGTCATTGCTGCCCGGCCTGGCTATAGCGTCGCGCACGGTCGGTTCGCCCCAGATCCGCAACCGTGGCACGGTGGGGGGCAACTTGGGCTCAGCCTCGCCGGCGGGTGACGCCCACCCGCCGCTCCTGGCCGGGCGGGCCAGGGTGGTGCTGGAGTCAGTCCGCGGCAGGCGCGAGGTGGCGGTAAAGGACTTCTTCACCGGGCCCAAGCGGAGCACCCTGGAGCCCGACGAGCTCATTTCTGCTTTCATTGTGCGCCCGGCGAGCGGCCCGGAGCAGTTTTGCAAAGTGGGTACTCGCAACGCCATGGTTATCGCCGTTGCGTCTTTTGCCATCTCGCTGGACCCCCAGCGGGGCCGGGTGGGTACTGGCATAGGGTCGGCGGCACCCACGCCACGGCGCGCCCGGGCGGCCGAGGAGTTCTTGGAAGGCGAGCTGCGCGACACCAGCATGTGGGAGTCGCCACGCCCCCTGGGCGAGAGTGTGCTCGTTCGTTTTGGCGAGCTCGCCTCCTCGGCCTCGGCTCCGATTGACGACGTCAGGGGTACCGCCGCCTACCGCCGCCATGCCCTCGCTGTCATGGCACGGCGTGCCCTCATGTGGGCATGGGCCGATTTGATGAAGACCTGAGATTTGATGAGGACCTGACGGACAATGCAATTACGACTTACAGTCAATTCCGCGCCCTACGAGGCGGACGATGTTTGGGAAGGCGAGAGCCTTTTGTTCGTGCTGCGCGAGCGCCTGGGCTTGTGGGGCTCCAAGAACGCTTGCGAGCAAGGCGAATGTGGCAGCTGCAGCGTATTGATGGACGGGCAGCTGGTGTGTTCCTGCCTGGTCGCCGCCGGCCAGGCGCAGGACCGCCACATCGTCACGGTCGAGGGACTGGGCGAGGAGGGCCGCCTGAGCCCGGTACAAGAAGCGTTCCTGGCTGCTGGTGCAGTGCAATGTGGCTTCTGCACCCCGGGCCTGGTGGTGGCCACGCAAGACCTGCTGCGCCACAACCCGGCGCCGACCGACCTCCAGATCCGCGAGGCACTGGCCGGGAACCTGTGCCGCTGCACCGGTTACGAAAAGATCCTCGATGCGGTTCGAGCTGCCGCCGGGATGGCCGAGATATGAGCAGTACAGCCACACCGCCCCGCGAAGGCACTCGCCAGGGCTCGCAGGACCGCCATGGCATAGGCCAGGACGCGCCTCGCCCTGACGGGACACCCAAGGTGTCGGGCCGTTTCGCCTTCTCGTCCGACCTCTGGGCCGACGGGATGGTCTGGGGGGCGACGGTGCGCAGCCCTCATCCCCGAGCCCGGATCCTTTCTGTGGACACCACAGAGGCGTTGCGCATCCCGGGCGTGCACTGCGTGCTCACCCATGAAGACGTCCCGGGACAAAAGACGTTCGGCTTGGAGGTGGCCGACCAACCGGTCCTGGCGATCGATGAGGTGCGCTACCAGGGCGAAGCCGTGGCGGTAATTGCCGCTGAGAACCCCGAGACGGCCCGGCGCGCCGTCGCCGCCGTGCGCGTCGAGTACGAGCCTTTGGTGCCCGTCGTAGACCCGGTGCAAGCCATGCTGCCCACGGCCCAAAGAGTGCACCCCTCAGGCGATATCGTCCGTCATTTCAAGCTCCGGCGGGGCGATGAGTTGGCGAGCGCGCCTGTAGTGGTCACCGGCGAGTACACGGTGGGCATGCAGGACCAGGCTTTTCTCGGCCCCGAGTCCGGCCTGGCCGTACCGGCCGAGGACGGCGGCGTCGACCTGCAGGTGGCTACCCAATGGCTGCACGTGGACCGCCGGCAGGTAGCAGCCGCTCTGGGCCTGCCCGAGCAAAAAGTGCGCCTGACGCTGGCCGGTGTAGGCGGGGCGTTCGGGGCGCGCGAGGACGTCTCGCTACAGATCCACCTTTGCCTGCTGGCCCTGCGCACCGGCAGGCCGGTGAAGATGGTGTACTCACGGGAGGAATCCTTCTTCGGCCATGTGCACCGCCACCCGGCCCGCCTCAAGTACGTCCACGGAGCCGAGCGCGACGGGCGCCTCGTGTTTGTCCGTGCAGAAATGGTTTTCGACGGAGGCGCCTACATGTCGAGCACCCGGGCGGTGATCGGCAACGCCGGGACCCTCGGGGTCGGGCCCTACGTTGTCCCCAACGTCTGCGTTGACGCTTACGGTCTTTACACCAACAACCCGCCATGCGGGGCGATGCGAGGCTTCGGCGCCGTCCAGGCCTGCTTTGCTTACGAGGCGCAAATGGACCGCCTGGCCGCGGAACTTGGCATCGACCCGGTGTACTTGCGCATGCGCAATGCCATGGAGCAGGGGTCATTGATGCCCACCGGGCAGGTGGTCGACAGCCCCGCTCCTGTGGCCGAACTACTTCGCCTCGTCCGGGAGGCTCCCATGCCGTCAGCGCCCGCTGAGGGGCTCTGGCCCGGGGGCGTGGCCAACACCACACATGGCGAGGGAGTGCTACGAGGGACCGGTTACGCGGTCGGGTTCAAGAACGTCGGCTTCTCCGAGGGTTACGACGACTACACCACGGTCAGAGTGGCCCTTGCAGCCGGCCCGGACGGCCCGGTGGCCACGGTTCACTGCGCCGCTTGCGAGCTCGGTCAAGGCCTCGTGACGGTGGAGGCACAGATCGCCCGCAGCGAACTCGGGGTCGGCGATGTCGTCGTCGAGACGGCTGACACGCGGGTGGGCAGCGCCGGGTCGTCGTCGGCCTCCCGCCAAACGTACATGACCGCAGGCGCGATAAAGGAAGCATGCGCGCAGGTGCGAAGCGAGCTGTTGGCCCGGGCCGCTTCGACGCTCGGGGCACCCATCGACGGCATGCACTGGGGGGAGGGCGAGATCCTCGGCCCCGGGGGCGCCGCCATCACCCTGTCCGAGCTCGTAGCCGCCGGGCCCGTCGACAAGACGGTGGAATGGCGGCACCGGCCCACCCAAGAGGTCGACCCCGAGACAGGACAGGGCAACGCCCATGTGCAGTACTCCTTCGCCGCCCATCGGGCTGTGGTTGACGTAGACACCGAGCTGGGACTGGTAAAGGTGGTCCAGATAGACACGGCGCAAGATGTGGGCAAAGCCATGAACCCTTCGGCGGTCGTAGGCCAGATCCATGGGGGCACGACCCAGGGCCTCGGACTGGCGTTGATGGAGGAGATCCAGGTCGAAAATGGAATGGTCAAAAACCCCTCTTTTACCGACTACCTCATCCCCACCATCCTCGACGTCCCCCCTATGAAGGTGCAGGTCTTGGAGCTTGCCGACCCCCATGCGCCCTATGGTGTGCGCGGTGTGGGCGAGGCACCCACGATCTCGTCGACACCCGCCATCGTGGCGGCGGTGAGAGCCGCTACCGGCCGAGCTTTGACCCACGTGCCTTTGCGTCCCGAGGACATCGTCGGGCTGGGAGCAAAAAGACCAGCCCGCCCGGTAAAAAAAGCGCGCTGACGGGGACAGGGCAACGGGGACAGGGCAACGGGGAACGCGTTTAGGCGAGTGCCGTGAAGGAGGTGCCATGAAGGAAGTGCTTGAGCCGCTGGCGCATTGGTTGGCGGAGGGAAAGCCGGCAGCGGTGGCCAGAGTCGTAGAACTGGTGGGCTCCGGGGTCCGCACTGCCGGTGCCGCTATCGCCCTGGACGAGGCGGGCGAGGTAGTGGGCTCGGCGTCAGGGGGTTGCGTGGAGGGTGCGCTCGTCCATGAGACGAGGCGCGTCCTCGCCACCGGGGGGACGCCGCAGTTGCTTACTTTTGGCTGTTCCGACGACGAGGCGTTCGACATCGGGCTGACATGTGGGGGCACGGTGAGAGCCCTGATCGAGCGGCTTGGCCCGGAGGATGCGCAGTGGGTCAGCGAGCTGGCCGGTTATGTGCGCACCGGCGAGGGGGCGGTCCTGTTCGAGGTCGTCAAGGGTCCGGCGGCCGCCGTTGGTAAGAAATCTCTATTGAAAGAAACCGATCTCGCTGTGAGCGGTAGCGTTCCTTTGCCCGAGCCTTTTGCCCCGCAAGCGGCCCGCGACGCCCTTTTGGACCTGGCGACCCGGCGCAGCGCCGTCCATAGCTATGGCAACCCGGGCCAGGGCGGTACCGAGGAAAGCACGGGCGCCACCTCTGTGTTCATCGATACTTTCCCGGCCCCCCCGCGCATGCTCATCGTCGGAGCCGCCAGTTTCACCGCTGCCCTGGCCGCTCAGGCCAAGCTGCTCGGTTACCGGGTGGTCGTGTGCGATGCGAGAGCAGTGTTCGCCTCGAACGCCCGGTTCCCGATGGCTGACGAGGTGGTCGTCGATTGGCCCGACCGCTACCTGGCCGGAACGGGTGCCGCCATGAACGAGCGCGACGCCATCTGCGTCCTGACCCACGACCCGAAGTTCGATGTGCCCACCATCCAAGCCGCGGTGCGCACTCGGGCCGGCTACATCGGGGTTATGGGCTCGCGCCGCACCCAAGCGGACCGGCGCCGTCGCCTCGTCGAGGCCGGGCTCGGTCCTGGGGATCTCGACCGCCTGCACGGGCCGCTCGGAATGGACATCGGTGCCGCCTCACCAGAGGAGACCGCTGTGTCGATATGTGCCGAGATAATCGCCCGGCGCAGCGGCCGGTCTGGCGTACCGCTCAGCGAGAGCTCCGGGCCGGTCCATCCCGGGCCCGGCGCGGCCTCACACTGCGAGTCGGGCACCGCGTCGTGACGTGGCAGCAGTAGCGTGCCTTCATGCCGGTCGAGGGAGAATACGAACCAAGCCCTGAACAATGGGTGAGGGAGCAAGTTGAAGAGTACGAGCGCTCTGGCGGCCAAAGAGCCAACACCCTGCGCGACACCGGGTTGCCCGTAGTGATAATCACTACCCGCGGCGCCAAGTCCGGCAAGGTGCGCAAGTTCCCGCTTATGCGAGTGGAGCATGGAGGCGAGTACGCCCTCGTGGCTTCCAAGGGCGGGGCGCCAGACCACCCCCTCTGGTACTACAACATCAAGTCGAGCCCAGACGCACTGATGATCCAGGATGGGCCCGAGGCGGCTGACTTCGAAGCCCGTGAAGTCTTTGGCGACGAAAAGGCGCTGTGGTGGGAGCGCGCGGTGGCAGCGTACCCGCCCTACGCCGAGTACCAGGAGCGGACATCACGGGAGATCCCTGTGTTCGTGGCCCGTCGCCGCCTGTAGGGTTTGCCATCCACACGGCTAAACCGAGGCAGACGCCAAGCCAACGCTTGACCCTGGACCTACGCGACGAGCCCCTCCGCTGCGTCCAGTGGCACGAGGTTGGCGCCGGCCGCTCTCAGCCGGTCGAGGCCATCACCTCCGTCGGGCGCCCAGAACGCGAAAACCACCTTCATGCGGGCTCCGGCGCACGCCGAGGTCAACACTTCAACCAGGCTGCGGACCTCGGCGAAAGACGAGTCAGCCAGTAGGTGCTCAGCATTGTTGACCATCAGGACATGGAACGGCGCGGGCCACCACGTGGTGTCACTGAGCATCTGCGCCGTCGACTCCCAGGTCTCCTCGAAGTAGTACGGCAACTGCAAGGCGGCGCCCAGTTCACTGAAAAAGCCCACCGGCTCCTGGCACTTCCACCCGCGTAGCATCGTGACCCAGGCGTCGGGGCGCGAGGCGCGCAACTTGGCCTTCAGCTCATCGAAGTCGCTGGGGCCCATTTGCGCCCACCACAGACCAGGCCCGGTGTCCTCGAGAACTTCGTACATGTCCCTCCGCGTCTTCACGCCTCTTTGGCTCGCCCGATTGGCACAAACCCTACCGCGCGCCGCTGGCACGTCTACCGCAATGCAACGTCGGACGGTATTGCGCAAGTCCCTGCGCACCCGAACGCTGCTCGGCGCGCCCCGGTCCCGCGCTCCCTAGTGGCGGTCGCCTTCACTCGTACTGGTGCGGATGTCAGTCTGCTCGCCCTGGGTGGCGCCACTACGGTACTGCGCTCTGAAAGCGCCGAGGATCTCGGTCTTCAGCTTGTGCACGGCCGGCGGCAGGGCCATGTAGTTGGTGATGTCGTCGGCACCCCCGAGCCACAGTTCTGCAACATGGTCGACTTCCCACGCGCCGGCCTGGTCACGAGGCCAACCATCAGCGCGGCCACGGGCGGCCGCCTCGAACAGAGCCGTGTACTCCGGCGGGTACCGATGAGCAGTGATCCCCTGGAGCACCTGCTTGCGCATGGCCGAAGTCCCTGCCACGTCGTCGCCGGCAGCGCGGGGCGATTGCTGTAGCGTCAAAGCGTCCGCCGTGTCGAGGTGCGCCAGGATCCTGTGCAGCAGGATCTCGCCCACCGGGTCAGCCGACAGGGGCGCCAGGTGCTGTTCGAACCAGGCCGTTACGCGGGCCCGTGTAACCGGATCCGTGAGCGGGACGTACACCTCGTAGTCTTCCCGGCCCGCGCGCAAAGCACCTCGGCTAATGGAGTCATAGGCGGTACGGGCATCGAAGTTGGGGTTCGCTTTGGTCTTGCCCGCTAGCTGTTTGGCTTCCGCAAGCAGTGATGTCAGCTCGGCTTTGACCTTGTCGTCGGTGGCGCCGGCCAGCTGGCGTTCGATCCTGGCCTGCAAAGCGAGGACCTGTTCGCGACCAATCGGCTTGGCAAGCCGGCGTTCGACGGGCAGGTGCTCACGGATCCCGGCCAAGGCACCTTCAACATTCTCGCCCTTGCGGTTGCGCTCGGCGAGGTCGCGCAGTTGAGCGAGGTAGTCATCGATCACGCGTGCAGTCGCAACGTCGGCCGGCGCGCTACGGCGCCAGTCGTACACCCGAGAACGAAGCCGCCGTATCTCAGAAGTAGCTTCTGCCTGCGCCTCGCTGGCGGTGTGCGGGACACCCACGTCTGAGGCGGTGCCCAAGGCGGTACGCTTTTGCGCTGGAGCATCGCCGTGCCCGCCGACCGCGGCACAGGTGCGCCCGGCGTCCTCGTTGCCCCCTTGCTGCTCGCTCCGGCGCTCCCTGTAATAGCGGTCCAGGTCGTTGAGTACCCACTTGTACGTGTCACTAGTGGGATCCATGAACGTGGTTTCAGCGCCGTACTCTTTGGCGTAAGCCTCTGGGCTGTCGACGTCGATCCTGCGTGCGGGCTCGCCCGCCTCGGCCGGCAGCTC
>DASSZK010000166.1:0-2706 GCA_035702845.1 Acidimicrobiales bacterium | reverse complement strand
GAGCACTGGGCCGGCGACCTTGTGGCAGTGCAGCACCATCATGCCCACATTGCCTCGTGCATGGCGGACAACGGTGTTGGTGGCCCGGTGATCGGCGTCGCCTTCGACGGGCTCGGCATGGGAGACGATGGCGAGCTTTGGGGTGGCGAGGTGCTCATCGCAACACTGAGCGGCTATGACCGGGTGGCCAGTTGCAAGCCTGTACCCCTTCCGGGCGCGTCAGCGGCAATCCGCCACCCGTGGCGTATGGCTGCGGCATTCACGGATCTTGCATTTGGGGAGCAGGTCCCCGCCGACCTCCGTGTCGCCCTGGACAACGCTGCCGGATGGGCCCAAGTGAGCCGTCTGAGCCGGGCAGGCGCACCGCTAAACCCGCCGGCTTCGAGCATCGGCCGCCTCTTCGATGCGGTGGGTGCCGTGGTGTGCAGGCGCTATAACGCGTCCTTCGAGGCGCAGGCGGCTGTGGATCTGGAACAGCTCGCGGACCGGGCCGAGCTCAGCCACTATCCCCACACTTGGTCTGAACAAAGCCTGCGCCGGCTCGACACCGTCGCTATTTTCGCCAGCGTCGTGGAGGACCTACTCCGTGGTACCGCGCCCAGCACGGTTTCAGCCCGCTTCCACAACACCATCGCGAGGGCGATCTCTACCATATGCGCCAACGTCAGGGACCAAAGTGGCTTGGCGACAGTTGCGCTGTCGGGTGGGGTCTTCCAGAACCGCCTGCTCACCGAGCGCTCCGTAAGCCAGCTTCACGGGCTCGGCTTTGACGTGCTGACGCACCGCACCGTGCCGGCGAACGACGGCGGTATAAGCCTGGGCCAAGCGGTCGTGGCAGCGGCTCGCTGAGGAAAAGCAGCTGCAGCACAAGGATCGGCGCCACGACGGGGCCGTCCGCTGCTTTAGCAATGGAGCCCCACCCGGTAAACGAACAGCTTCTCAGGCACGGCAAACGCGATCTGCTGGTAACTGCGAGTAGCGACGAGTTGCACCCCGACTGCGCTCAAGGGCGACGCCCGGACCAATGCACAGGGACGGAACGCCGGGAACATCTCGTCGTACCACGTGAAGTAGGCAGGGGCAGCCGCCAGTACGCGGTGGACAAGCAGAGGCCCGGGGGCATGAGACCCTACCCACTCCAAGCCGGCATCGACTCGGTCCGCCGGGTAACCCCGAGCGACCTCAGCCTGAGCAGCTTGCCAGCGCGCTCCGTCGAAACTGTCGGAGTTGAGGGTTAGCACGCTGGAGATGACGAGGACCAAGGCCCCGGCGGCGGCCGTAGCCGGCCACAGCCATCGGTGGCGCTCATACCCGCGTGCTCCCAGGGCCAATGCCGCTCCGGCAAACACCAAGGGCCACAGGTACCGGTCCCAGAGCGACTGACCGGTTGCCAGCGTAAAGGCCCCCAGCATCAAGCTGTAGAGGACCGAGAAGGCAACAAGGACATAGCGAGTGCTCAACGATGGCGCGTTGTACGCCGCAGCGCGGAGCCCAGTACCGCGGCGCGCCGCCCGCAAAACGGATGCGCCGACCACGCTTGCGCATACAACGCCAAGTGCCTGCAGGACCGCCCACGCTGCAGGGCTCCATAGCGGGGCGCGGCCTCCTCCGAGCAACGCCTCGCCGCCCACACCCTGGCCCCAGAGGTAGTTCCCGACGTAAAGACCGCCTGGCCTTCCCCAGGCCCAAGCAGCGCAGACCAGCGCGCACAACCCCGCTGTCGCCAAGCACCGCCGGCCACTGCGCGACCTGACGAGTTGCGAGGCCAGGCTAGGGATAACTGGCGCCATCATGAACGAGAACGTGATGAATGCAGCTACCAACGTGCGGAGGGCGGCCAGTGACGGCCCGGCGAAGGTCGTGGCCCGGTCCCCGGGGAGCTGGGAAATTGCAACGTACGCGAGCACGCAGGCCGCGCCGAAACCTGCCGTCACCAGCAATGCTCGCCGCCGGCCGCCAGGCCGTAGAGCATGGGCCAAAAGGACGGCCATAGGAGCGCAGACGGAGAACTCGCGTATGCAAAAGGCCCATAAACCGAGCAGGCAGCTCGCGGCCAACCAGGCCGCCGAACGGCGCGGCGAGAGGGCAGTGAACGAGCGGGCACCGGCGGCAACAGACAACAGAGAGGCGGCGAGAGCCGGTACATCGGTCATAAAAGACGATGTCGACAACGCAAAGCCGGGGGCGATAATCAAGGTGGCTGTAGCCGCCGTAGCGCGCCAAGGGCCGAGGAAGCCCCGTGCCAAGGTGTAAGCAGCCAAAAGCCCCGCCATAGCCAGTACACCGACGGCGAGATCAGGCACCCATGCACCACCGCCCAAAATCTCGACCCAGGGAGCCGTCCACAAGATCTGGCCCACTAGGGTCATCGATCCCCAACGGCTGCCTACCAGGTGCCCGGATGACACGAACCGCGACAGAGCCCACCGGTAAGCCCAGTCGTCGTTCCTTGGGATGCCGTAAGCGTGGAGAGCCAATGCGGCTACGGCAGGCAGACCCACCCCTATCAGTGCGAGGACATACGGGACCGCAGCGCTGAACTGGTGTCGTGGCCACGAAGGGCAGGCAGCGGGGCTCATGCCCGCCGTTGCCCTCAAAAACCCCGCCCTGCCTTGGCTGCTCCCGGCACAGGGCCTATCGTAGGCTGCGCCGACGCACCCGCCTCCCAACCTGGGCTACAACCGGCCCCGGCAAGCATCAAGGACC
>DASSZK010000139.1:0-2809 GCA_035702845.1 Acidimicrobiales bacterium | reverse complement strand
CGCCAACGTCCACCGCGGCGTGTACCAGATCGCCCAGGAAGCGACAGAGCTGTACGAGTCGGCGCGATCGAAGGTGGCCAGGTTCCTCGGCGCCCGCAGTGCCGACGAGGTGGTGTTCACTAAGAACGCCACCGAGGCCATAAACCTCGTCGCCTACAGCTGGGGCCGCGCCAACATTGGCCCTGACGACGTAATCGTCACCACGGAGATGGAGCACCATGCCAACTTCGTGCCGTGGTTGGCTCTTCGCCAAGAGAAGGGTGCGCAGCTGAGGGTCCTGCGCTTGCGCCCCGATGGTTACCTTGACCTTGACGAACTCGACGAGGCACTGGCAGGCGCCAAGCTGCTCGCCGTCACCGCGGCCTCCAACGTGCTCGGGACCCTCCCCCCCGTGCGCGCCATGGCGGACGCTGCCCATGCAGCAGGAGCGTTGGTGCTGGTCGATGGGGCTCAGTACGTACCCCACCTGCCGACCGACGTGCGCGAGCTCGGAGCCGACTTCCTCAGCTTCACCGGCCACAAGATGCTCGGTCCTACGGGCATCGGAGGCTTGTGGGCGCGCCGCGAACTGCTGGAGGCGATGCCGCCTTTCCTCACCGGCGGCGAGATGATCCGTGATGTGCGCCTCGATGGCTTCACGACCAACGACGTCCCGTGGAAGTTCGAGGCGGGCACGCCACCCATTGCGGAGGCCGTCGGCCTGGCTGCCGCGATCGACTACCTGCGCGCACTCGGGATGCCCGCCGTACGAGCTCACGAGGAGGCCCTTACAAGCTACGCAGTGGCTGCCCTGAAGGGGCGCTACGGGGACCACATCGTCATCCACGGGCCCGGCCCGGCCGAGAAGCGGGCGGGGATAGTCAGCTTCGAGTACAAGGACGTCCACGCCCACGACATGTCACAGGTCCTGGACCAAGCCGGCGTATGCGTCCGGGCCGGGCACCACTGCGCCAAGCCCTTGATGCGCTGCTTGGGCGTGACCGCGACCGCCCGAGCGTCGTTCTCCGTCTACAACGACGAAGCTGATGTCGATGCCCTGGTCGATGCCATCGCGCAAGCAGATAGCCTGTTCGGCTGACGACCGACACGGAGACCCATGCCTGGCCTTGAAGACCTCTATCGCGAAATAATCCTCGACCACTACCGCAACCCGCGCAACCGGGGGGAGCTTGAATCGCCGCCGGCGGTCAAGGCCGAGGGCTTCAACCCGCTGTGTGGCGATGAGATCGTGGTTTACATCGATGTTGATGGCGACACCATCTCCGACCTGAAAATAGCTGGACAAGGGTGCTCCATCTCGCAGTCATCGGCTTCGATGATGTCGGCTGCAGTGAAGGGCAAGACCCTGGCTCAGGCCCGCTCCACGATCCGGGCCTTCCGGGCCATGATGTCGCTGCACGGCCAGCAACTCGACGGTGGCGGCGACTCTGCGGCAGGCGGCGAGCTCTTCGGGGAGCCGGCCGACGGCGGTGCTGCGGGCGCTGCCGCCGCTGCGGCCGGTCACGGCGATGACCTGGGGATCGAAGAGCGCAGCGGCGCCGAGGTGGCCGCTGCGGAGGGCGTTGCCCTGGGCGACCTCGAAGCGCTCCAAGGCGTAGTCAAGTTCCCCGTCCGCATCAAGTGCGCCACTCTTTCCTGGCACACCCTCGCCCAAGCGCTGGACCAGGCCGAGAAGGCATAGGCACCGCCGGCGCCGCCCCCGCGAGGGCATACAGGGCTCCCGGCTCAGTGGGCGAACTTGTCAGCCCGCTTCACGAGCAGCTTGCCCAGTTGGGTCTCCAGGGCGGTGTCGGCTCCTCCCTGGTATGTCACCGACAGCTCCACCTGAGTGCGCCCGATCATAAAACCGTACGCATCGGTATAGGCGGTAGCAGTGACCTTGCCCTGTTTGATGACGACCTCCAGCCGGTAGCCGAAACCCGAGGAGGGCAGCCACGAGGCATGCAGATGGTCGGTGACGCCCAGTTTCACAACCCTCGCCGGGGCGACCTGCTTCTCGAGGGTGGGCAGCTCTTTTTGCAAGCACTCATCGATCTTGTTGCCACGCATGGCAGCGAGCGTGCCTGTGGCTGCCGCCTTAGTTGCCACCAGCGCAACGCTGCTGTTCACGAACAGGTTGCCCTTGTCGAAGCTGGGCGAGTTGATATGGGTCACGATGACCTTCGCCGGGTCGGGAGCGCCGGCGCACAGAGCCAGCTGGCGAGCATCTGCCTTGCTCTGAGGCGTGTCGCCATCGGGGGACGACTGCCAGCCGGGCATGTCACGGGCTGTCAGGTTGATCTCGCGGGCTTCTTTTTGGCCTAGCGCCACGTCCGAGGCCCCCCCAGCCCACGCCGTCCCTCCAAAGGCACCAGTAACGGCGAGCGCGGTCAAGAGCGGGAGAAAAGGCTTACGCATGGCGTCCGACGCTACCGGGCCCCAGTCGCCTATGAGCGACAAGCCAGACCTATGAAGCTGGGGACTTCCACCCCATCTTCTCGGCGATCTCCTTGCATGTAGGGCACAAGGGATAGCGCTTGGGGTCGCTGCGAGGAACCCATACCTTGCCGCACAAGGCCCGTACCGGCGTGCCCATGATTATCCCTTCAGCAACCGTCGGCCCGGCCGGCACGAAGTCCCCGTCCTCGGTGTCGACCCCTTCCAGGACGATGTGAGACATCTTCTCGTGTTCGCCCTCGAGGTCCGGCTGGGGAGGGGCGACCCTTACCTCGGGCTGCATGACGCTCATAGGGCTCAGGCTACCAAGGAGAAGTTACGGAACCTCCAGCACCCCCAGGAGTTATCGCAGCACCAGGTACGACCACGTTCC
>DASSZK010000075.1:0-3244 GCA_035702845.1 Acidimicrobiales bacterium | reverse complement strand
CTCACCTCAGCCGGTGGCCCTGCCTACCACGACCCGTCCGTATCGATCACGCTCCCTGCCGGGGAGACGTTCTCAAATCCTCTGCCCTCCGAGCCCGGGTGGAGCTGCTCGTACACGACCACGTCGGTCAATTGCCAAAGCACCGACCCGGCGCCTATTGCCGCCGGCAACTCGATCGGTTCCATAACGGCAACCGTCAATATTTCTTCAGGAGCGGATGGCCCACTGACCACCGACGCTTCTATGACCGACTCCACTGACGCTGCCACCGCCTTCCAGACGACGGCAACGGTCAACGCTACTGCCACACCGGTGCTCGGTTTTACTACCTCGGGTACTCCGGTCACAGCCCAGTCCGGAAGCAATTACCAGGTCACCTTCAACGCGTCCGTGTCATCGGGCGGGGGCCCGACCTACAACGGGCTCACGATGACGGTGAGGCTGCCGGCAGGGGAGACTTTTGGGTCGGCGCCCACCGTCACAGGATGGACGTGCGCCGTATCGGGCAACAACGACGTCCTGACGTGCACCACCACGTCAAATTCCATTGCGGCCGGCACTTCACTGGGCGCCGTAACGGCCAAGGTCGACATTGGGGACGTCAGCGGGGCACTTACGACCTCAGCCACGCTCTCGGATACCAGCGACGCCGCCACCCCGGTCACGCTGACGCCCACCGTAAACGTCGCGACGCCGACTACCAATCCGGGCATATTCCCGCCGCCGTCGCCTCCCATCCTTGTCATCGCACCGGCAACGACGACAACGACCACTACGCCTTCGTCTACGACTACTACAACGCTCCCCAAGGGCGGGACGACCACCACCACTCCAGGTAAGGGCGGCACAACGACCACCACCGTGCCCGGAGCGACGACGACGACCCTGCCGGGCGGGGATGGAGCGATACCGCTCCCCGGCGGCAACCCGCCCATCCTTCAACTCATCGCTTCGGCGCCCAAATCCGTTGCGGCCGGCGGCAAGTTCGTCATAAAGGTCGCGACAGGGCTAAGCCCCAAGGGAGGGACGGCTTACACGTCTCCCAGCTTCAGCGTGGACGTGCCCGCCGGGACCACGTGGGACCAGGCGCCAGTCAAGAGCCCGAACTGGCTATGCACCGCGTCGGCACTTGCCAATGTGCTCGTCTGCGTTTGGCAGGGCAACATCCCCTTGGCACCCGGGAGCCCCATGGGTACCGTACAAGCCACCGTCGACGTGAGCGCCACCGCCGCCGGCACATTGCTCGTGCCGGTCACCCTTTCTGATACCGCCGATTCGGCGAAGACCGTAACAGCGGTGCTCAAGATCGCGGTATTGGCACCCCCAGGCCGGCCGGGCAAGGACTTGAGGAAGCGCGAAGCACGGGGGCGCTCCGGCAGCGGGCCCGGGCGCATCCCTTTGCCGAGGTCCGGCTACCGGCTGGTTGCCCGCGGTGGCGGGGTATTCGCGTTCGGGTTGGCCAAGTTCCGTGGCTCCTGCCAGACCAAGACCCACCCGTGCGGTCGCCATATCGCTCAAATAGCGGGCATATCGACCGCGCCTCGCTCGCTCGGGTACTGGCTCGTATCGAGCAACGGCTCGGTTTACAGCTTCGGCGGTGCGCATTTCAACGGCTCGTGCCTCGAACCCAAGCGGCCATGCGGGCGGCTGCGCTCGCCGGTCACCGGGATCGCACCAACCCCGGACGGTCGCGGCTACTGGTTGGCGGCGGCGAACGGCGCCGTGTTCAGCTTCGGAGATGCCAAGTCGTTCGGCTCGTGTACGGCAACGCCAAAGCTGTGCCCGGGCAAGCGCGACTCGGTCGTCGGGATCGCGGCCACTCCTGACGGCAAGGGCTACTGGCTGGCCACCTTGGACGGCGAGGTTTTCTCTTTCGGAGACGCCCCACGCAAGCTCACCTGCACGACTTCGGCCAAGCAGTGCGCGCACCTCTTCGGAGAGATCGCCGGCATAGCGCCCTCGCCACGGAGCAAGGGCTACTGGCTCGTGAACCACAAGGGCCGGGTGTTCGCCTTCGGCAGCGCGCACTTTTGGGGAGACACCTATAGCGAGCGCAAACACCGTCCCCTCCCGGGCCAGGTTGTAGGCATCGCTCCGACGGGCTCGGGCAACGGCTACTGGATCGGTAGCTCCGGCGGGTACGTCATGACCGTCGAGGGCGCGGGCTTTGCCGGCGATATCGGTACGGCCAAGATCAAAAAACTGAACACGCCAATAGTGGGACTGGCCGCCACCTAGACCGGCAGCCAGGGCGGCGTGCCTCGGCCCCCGGCGGTGCCTCGCCACGCGCTCTGGACAATCTCTCTAGCTCAACGCTGACCAGCCACCGTCCGATGCGATCACTTGGCCCGTGACCCAATCAGCCTCGTCGCTCAGCAACCAGGCAACGAGGCGCGCCGTGTCGTTCGGAGCGCCCCACCTTCGCCCAGGGTTTTCTCGTTGATGGCGCGACGCGTTGCTTCGTCGGCATAACCGGTGTCGTTCGGCCCAGGGTTTATGCAGTTGACGGTGATGCCCCGGGCCATCAGGTGCACCGCCAAGCTGGCGGTCAGCCCGTGCAGGGCTGCCTTGGAAGCGACGTAGGGCAGCTCCCCCGGCATGGCCCCGTGATACTGGCCGGAGGTGAACAGCAGGGCGCGCCCGCCCGGACGTCCGTCGTGGTGGGCCGCCAACGCTTGTACCAGCAACATCGTCGCCCGCGTGTTGACGGCGTAGCTGAGGTCGATCTCGGCCGCGGTCAGCTTCTCGAGGGGTTGCGAGCTGGACCGGGCATGGTTGGCGACCACGGCGTCGAGGTGCCCAAAGGCCGCTACTGCTGCTTCGACTACTTGTGCCGGCGCCAGCGGATCTGCGAAGTCTGCGGCAATGTGCTCGGCGGGGGCGCCGGCATCGCGGAGCTCCCCGACCAGAGCGTCCGCCCAACCGGGATCGCCTCCCCACGGTTGCTCGTCGTCGTGGGGGGCCCAGGAATGCACCATTACCGCCGCACCGTCCGCCGCCACCCGCCTGGCGATGGCAGTGCCGATGCCCACCCGGCGGCTGGCGCCGGTCACAAGGACTACGCGACCCTCTAAGGGCTTTGGTCCCTCTAAGGGCTTTGGTTTCATGCCTGGCATCCTGGCAGAGGGGCGGGGCGGAGTTGGAGGAATTTCGCCCAGCAGGCAAGTGCGCGCGTTCCCCAAGATCTTCCCCACTGAATATGGGGATTTCTCGCCCGGTGCCGACCAGAACATATGTACGATAG
>DASSZK010000374.1:0-4756 GCA_035702845.1 Acidimicrobiales bacterium | reverse complement strand
CCTCCAGCTCAGCGGTCAGCCTCTGGTACGTCTCAGGCGACAGTTTCGTAGTAGCCATGCAGCGCAGGGTACCAGGCACGCCCACCTCGACAAACGGTATTGGCTCACCGCCGTCCCTGCGCCGGCCTCCCGCGGGGTGAGGGCCCTTTGCAGGTCCCCGGCGGGTTGACGGCCCTCTTGGTGGCTGCGATACTAGGAACCGCAATGAACGCGACCGGCCAGTTTGCCCTTACGGCACACCTTGGGGCAGGCACGGCACGGCGCGGCGCGGCTTTGGTTAAGGGCCCCGCTCCTCGGCCTGAGCCTCATGGCGCTTTCCCGGCTGTAGTAATTACCTCTTGACGCTCCCCGGTTATGCGGTGAGCGT
Source organism: Acidimicrobiales bacterium (assembly GCA_035702845.1). Lineage (GTDB taxonomy): Bacteria > Actinomycetota > Acidimicrobiia > Acidimicrobiales > Palsa-688 > JAJZMF01. The sequence continues at coordinate 4,389 of DASSZK010000374.1, read as the reverse complement.
CCTCGACCGTCCCGAAGGGGCGGTCGTTTTCATGTCCGAGCCCGGGCGGTCCCCACACGCTAGACAGTGGGAGCAAACCGGTCGATGGGCTCGAGCGAGAAACCAGACCCGAGCAAAATAGAGCTGACCAGGCGAGACAGGTCGCCAGTCGACGAGACAACAAAGGAGCCTTCCAGTGAGCGCCAGCCGCCCCGCACCCCGCATCGCCGTCATACGTGGTGATGGCATCGGTACAGAGGTGATCGGCGAAGCCCTGAAGGTGGCGGCAGCTGCCGGCGCCGGTCTCAGCACAACCGAGTACGACCTCGGAGCGCGGCGTTACCTGGCCACGGGGGAGGTCCTGGCGGACAGCGTGCTCGAGGAGCTGAGAGGCTTCGACGCGATCCTCCTCGGGGCCATCGGTTCTCCCGAGGTACCCCCCGGGGTGCTGGAGCGCGGATTACTTTTGCGGATGCGCTTTGAGCTCGACCTGTACGTGAACCTGCGGCCGTTCCGCTCGGCGTCGAGCCGGGGAGCGAGCGTGCCTGTTGACTTCGCCGTCGTGCGGGAAAACACCGAGGGTACGTACGCAGGTGAAGGCGGCTTCCTGCGCAAGGGGACACCGGCCGAGGTGGCTACGCAAGGCTCAGTGAACACCCGCTTTGGTGTGGAGCGGTGCGTGCGGTTCGCCTTCGAGCTTGCGGAGTCGCGCCGGCGCCACCTGACCCTGGTCCACAAGACCAACGTGCTCAACTACTCCGGGGACCTCTGGTACAGGGTCTTCCAAGAGGTCGCAGCGGAGCTCCCCGAGGTGTCCACCGCCTATAACCACGTCGACGCGGCGTGCATCTATATGGTCGAGTCGCCGGCACGTTACGACGTCATTGTCACCGACAACTTGTTCGGCGACATCCTTACAGACCTTGCCGGCGCCGTTGCCGGAGGCATCGGTAAGGCAGCGTCAGCCAACTTGAACCCGGCTCGGACGGGCCCGTCCCTTTTTGAGCCCGTGCACGGGAGCGCGCCCGACATCGCCGGCCAAGGCAAGGCTGACCCGACGGCAGCCATTATCAGTATGGCAATGATGCTGGACTTCCTCGGCTTGGCCGAAGAGTCCGCGCGTATCGACAAAGCAGTGAAGGAGTTTTCGCCGCAGGGAACGCTCGGTACCCGCGAGATCGGCGACCAGATCGCAGAAAGGGTGTGATTCGAAATGCCTATCACCAAGACCAAGTACATCTGGATGGACGGCGAGCTCGTTCCTTGGGACGAGGCGAAGATCCACGTGCTCACGCACAGCCTGCATTACGGCTGCGGGGTGTTCGAGGGGGTTAGGGCGTACGCTACGGCCGACGGGCCGGGTATCTTTCGCCTCACTGACCACATAAACCGGCTCTTCGACTCGGCGAAGATCTTCATGATGGAGGTGCCCTTCACCCGCGCCGAGCTGGTGGATGCGGTGAAACAGACCGTGGCGCAGAACGCCGTAGAGGAGTGCTATATCCGGCCCCTGGTCTACCTGGGGTACGGCGAGATGGGGCTGCTCACCCTCAACTGCGAAGTGAAGGTATCTATAGCCGTTTGGCCATGGGGCGCTTACCTCGGTGAGGAAGGCCTCCGCAACGGCGTGCGTGTCAAAATCAGCTCGTGGCAGCGCCATGACCCCAACGCAATGCCTCCGGCCGCCAAGGGGACTGGCATGTACATCAATTCGTCCATGGCCAAGGCAGAGGCGTTGAAGAGCGGTTACGACGAAGCCGTGCTGCTATCGCCCCAGGGATATGTGAGCGAGTGCACCGGTGAGAACATCTTCGTCCTGCGCAACGACCGGCTGATCACGCCACCGGTGTCCGCCGGTGCTCTCCAAGGCATCACCCAGGATTCGGTCACCACAATTGCGCGCGATCTCGGCGTGGAGGTCGAGTTCGGGAACATCTTGCGTTCGGATCTCTACGTGGCGGACGAGGCGTTCATGACGGGGACCGCTGCAGAGGTCGTGCCGATCCGGAGTGTGGACGACCGTTTGGTGGGCGACGGCACCCCGGGGCAACTGACACGGAAGATCCAAGAGACTTACGCGGCCGCCGTACGCGGCCAGGTCGACCAGTACCGGCGTTGGGTCGAGCATGCCCGGTGACGCTCCGCCCAGGGTAGAGATATTCGATACCACCTTGCGCGACGGGAGCCAGGCGGAGGGGCTGTCGCTCACGGTGGCCGACAAGTTCCGCGTGGCAGAGCAGCTCGACCGGCTGGGCTTGGACTATATCGAGGGCGGTTGGCCGGGCGCTCACCCCAAGGACAGGGAGTTTTTCCTCCGTGCTGCCCGTGGTGAGCTCCAGCTGGCGCAATCTGCGCTGGTCGCCTTCGGGTCCACTCGCAAGGCCGGGGGCCGGGCCGAAAGCGATCCCGTCATCGCGGAGCTGGCGGGAGCCGGGACCAGCCATGTGTGCCTTGTGGCCAAGGCATCTCGGTGGCACATAACCGAAACGCTGCGCACCTCTACGACCGAGGCACTTGACATGGTGGCGGATTCGGTCACCTTCCTGCGCAACCATGCCAAGACCGTGCTCGTGGACGCCGAGCACTTCTTTGACGGGTTCATGGAAGACGCTTCGTTTTCCCAGGACTTCCTGCGGGTCGTGCAGGAGACCGGAGGCACGCCGGTGCTTTGCGACACCAACGGAGGGATGCTTCCCTACCAGGTCCAAAGGGTGGTGCGCGAGGCGCGCTCCTGGGTGGACGGACGCCTTGGGGTGCACTTCCACAACGACTCCGGTTGTGCTGTGGCCAACTCTCTGACCGCAGTCCTCGGTGGCGCAGACCACGTCCAGGGGTGCATAAATGGGTACGGCGAGCGGACCGGCAATGCTGACCTCACTGCCGTTATTGCGAACTTGAGCCTGAAGCTTGGCATACAGACCATCCCCGAGGACCGTCTTTCCCTCCTGACCCCGGTAGCACGCCACATCTCCGAGATAGTGAACCTGACCCCCGATCCTCGCCAACCGTTCGTCGGCATGTCGGCTTTTGCCCACAAGGCGGGCATCCACACCAGTGCTATTGCCAGGGCGCCGCAGGCTTATTCGCATGTGCAGCCGGAGTCTGTGGGTAACGCCACGCGCTTCGTGCTCTCGGAAATGTCGGGCCGCTCCACCGTGGCGTTGAAGGCTGAGCAAATGGGCCTCACGCTGTCCGACGAAGAGGTCGCCTACGTCGTCGAGCGCCTAAAGGACCTGGAGCACGCCGGTTACCACTTCGAGGTTGCCGACGGCTCCCTGGAACTGCTCATGAGGGCGGCGACGGGGTGGAAGCAATCTTTCTTCCGGCTCGAGTCCAACCGTGTGGTCACGGATCTGCGCGAGGACGGAAGCTTCCTCACTGAAGCCCGGATCAAGTTGTTCGTCGGCGACGAGCGCATCATGGAGGTGGCCGAAGGCAACGGCCCGGTCAATGCGCTAGACGCCGCTCTGCGCAAAGCGCTCGGCCCGCGCCACCCTGCCCTCGCCCGCATCCACTTGACGGACTTCAAGGTACGGGTGCTCGAGTCTGCGTCGGGCACAGCCGCGGTAACCCGTGTGCTTATCGATTCGACGGACGGCGTGCGGACATGGACGACGATCGGCGTCTCGGAGAACGTGATCGAAGCAGCTTGGGAGGCTTTGTCGGAGTCCATCGTCTACGGCTTGTTGCATGCGGGGGCGACGGAGCACTCCGGTCACTAGTGCCCGCAGCGGCTCCTTGGGTAACTTGTGAACCTATGGCCCAGCCCGACAACGTACCTTTGGTAGCCACCGACCGCGTGCGACCCGCCAACCGGCTGGAGACACCTGATCGCTGGGAGCAGGAACGGCCGGCCGAACTGGCGTCGTTGCGAGCGCCTGTGGGCCCGCGCTTCGGCGCGACCGGTCCTGACCTCGGCTTCGGTTTGAAGCTTGCCCGCCGCTTTGCGGAGCGCGCCGTGGTGGGCGCAGACGAGCACCGTGATGACGTAGTGGCCGGCTGCTTCGCTTCAGGTTGCCGGCGTTCGTCGCACTTCCACCGCGCGCCGACTATCTACGACATGGAGTGGGCTTTTACTCTTTGGGGTTACATGGCGGGTGCGCCCGCTGACCTCGTGGAGTGGCGTAAAGGGCTCTTCGCCGGCACCAGCCACGACTACTCGCGCCAACGCGCCCTGGTCGACCTCATCCCTGAGAACCTGCTCAAGCTGTCGCCTCGCGATCTCCAGGCTCGCTTGGCCGATTGGTCCAGCTGGTTCCCGGGGCGCCGGGAGCACTGAGTTCGAGCTGGCGGGAACGGGCGGGTACGGGCAGGCGGACCGTGGCCGCTCAGGCGCCTCCGGCCGCCACGAGGGCAGGGAGGCTCTGAGCCAACCGCTCGAGATCTTCTGGTGCGGAGACGTTGGCACGC
>DASSZK010000098.1:0-4783 GCA_035702845.1 Acidimicrobiales bacterium | reverse complement strand
TTTGCTGTGAGCGTCGATCTCCAGCACCGCCGTCACGGTGCGGGACAAAAAGGCGCGGTCGTGCGAGACGACCATGACCGGGGCACTCCACCCGGCCACGAGCTGCTCCAAGCGCTCGAGGCCGGTGAAGTCCAAGTCGTTCGTCGGCTCGTCCAAAAGATAGACGTCATAACGCGAAAGGATCATCGCAACCAGGTGAGCACGAGCCAGTTCCCCGCCCGACAGCGTAGCCACCGGCGCGCTAAGCAATCCCGGCGCAGCGCCCAGGTCGGCCAACGCCCGGCTGGCTCGCTCCCCGAAGCTGTCGGGTGCCAGAGCGCTCAGGCGATCGAGCGCGCCGTCGAAGGCCTCCTGCGCGGCTGCCGACATGTCCCCTGCAGCGAAGGCGTCGGACGCTTTTTCGAGCGCCAGTTCAGCTTCCACCAACCCCGCCATCCGGCGCAGGTAACCGTCAACTGTCTCACCTGGCGGCCGTTCCCGGTCTTGCGCCAGGTACCCCACGGCAGCCCTTGGGGGAGCCAGCTGGACCCGGCCCGAGTCGGGGTGGTCCATGCCGGCCAGCAGGCGCAACAGTGTCGTCTTGCCGACACCGTTGGGACCGACAACTCCGAGGCGGTCGCCCGGGGCCAACGTGAACGAGATCCCATCGAGGACGATCTTGTCGTTGCGCTCGCGCTTTAGTTGGTGGGCCACCAGGGTGGCGCCGGCTCCGGCCATGAGCGGACGAGTCTACGGCCAGGCCCGCAGATCGGTCTACTGATTTGACGCCGGGGCGGGGCCCTGCGCCTGGCACACTCAGTGCTGTGGATTTTCGAATTGCCAGCGCCGGTGACGCCCCAGGTATCGCCGCAATCTCTGAGCCGATTGTCACATCAACGGCCATCTCGTTCGAGTTCCGCGCCCCCACCCCTGACGAGATGGCGGCGAGGATCGCCGCCACGCTGGGCGGTGAACACCTCGGCCTACGTGCGCGACGACCTGCGCGGCCGCGGCATCGGCCGGCGACTGTACGCAGCGCTGTTCAAGTTGCTCGAACTGCAGGGGTACCGGCGTGCGTACGCCGGCATCACCCTCCCCAACGAAGCCAGCATCACTCTGCATCGTTGTACGGGGTTCACCGACGTGGGCATCTACCGCAAGGTCGGATGGAAGCTCGGCCGCTGGCATGACCTCTCGTACTTGCAAAAGTCATTGTCAGACGACGACGGACCGCCGGTCCAACCTCTGCTCCTAAACGAGCTCGGTGGCGAGGCGATCGGAAGGGCCTTGGCCGCGGCGTTGGAGCAATAGTGCGGCTTGCGGGCAGGCAAATCGCGCGAAGAACTACAGTTGCCCACCTACTACGGGCCTGGCAAGTCCCACTCTTGATACGTAAGCACCATGGCACCTCGCGCTTATCGCGCGCCTGGCGCGCGATAGTGCGCAAAGCGATTGGCCCAGTGGATCCGCAACGGGAGTTGACCCCCTACGAGCTGGGGGTCAGAGTGCGATTTTCGCGCGATTATGCCGGCCGGGCACCGGCAAGCCGACCTGGTCGCAGAGAGCGAAGACGTGACGTAGCTAGGGCTAAGTGTGCGCCTGCTCGGCGTGCCCGCCGAACTCCTTGCGCATCGCCGAGAGCACTTTGTCGGCGTAGTCCGCTTCGCCACGGCTGCTGAAGCGCTCGTAAAGAGCGGCAGTCAGTACGTGCGCCGGCACCGCCTCGTCGATCGCCGCCTTGATTGTCCAGCGCCCCTCACCCGAGTCGGAGACGCGCCCGGCGAAGGTCGACAGCTGCGGGTCCTGGTTGAGGGCGTGAGCGGTCAAGTCCAAGAGCCAGGAGGCGATTACGCTGCCCCGGCGCCAAACTTCGGCTATCTCGGGGATGTCGAGGTCGTACTGGTAGTGCTCCGGGTCGCCAAGCGGCGTGTTCTCCGCGTCGTAAGTGGCGTTTGCCGTCTTGCCTATGTTTGCCTTCTTCAAGATGCCCAGACCCTCGGCGTAGGCAGCCATGATCCCGTACTCGATGCCGTTGTGGACCATTTTGACGAAGTGGCCCGCGCCATTGGGCCCGCAGTGCAGGTAGCCCTTCTCGGCTTGAGCAAGGTCGCCGTTGCGCCCATCCGTGCGTGGCGCCGCCTCGTGACCGGGCGCGATAGCGGCGAACAAGGGCTCCAAGTGGGAGACGATCTCGGGCTCGCCCCCGATCATCAGGCAATACCCCCGCTCGAGGCCGAACACGCCGCCACTGGTGCCGACGTCCACATAGTGCACGCCCTGTTCCTTCAGCTTCGCGGCACGGGCTATGTCGTCGTGGTAGTGGGAGTTACCACCGTCGATCACGATGTCGCCGGGCGAGAGCAGGTTGGCGAGGTTCGTCACGGTGTCGCCGGTGTAACCCGCCGGCACCATGACCCACGCGGCCTTCGGCGTCTCCAGCTTCGAGACAAATTCCTCCAGGCTCGCCGCCCCCGTTGCCCCTTCCGCCTCGAGGCTCTTTACTGCTTCGGCGTTTACGTCGTAGACGACACACGTGTGGCCGGCGCGCATCAGCCGGCGGACCATGTTGGCGCCCATGCGCCCGAGCCCGACCATACCCAACTGCATGGTTTCCTCCTGTCGTCGAGATGGCCCCCTGTGGGCCGGAAAAGCGTGAGCTGCGAGTACTGCGGGCCGGCGCTGTGAGCCAACTCCGGGACAGCTGCCGTACACCCAGGCTGCAACCTAGCGCCGCCGGGCACCCCTCCGACAAGACAGCGGCACCCTGATCAAACGCAACCGGCAACACGCACAGCGCACGGCCGAGGTTGTCCAGCGGGCTATCAGGGCAGGAGCACGAGGTCGTCGCGGTGCACTACTTCCGCCGGCATGTCCGCCGGCAGCTCTGAGGTTCGCCGCCCCGCCCACTCCGTCAGGGACCTGGAACTGTGGCGCACCAGCCCCTTGGCGAAGACGACCCCGTCAGGGCCGGCGACTTCCACCGCCTCGTCCGGCATGAACTCGCCGTGCACCTCGCGCACCCCGGCCGGGAGCAGGGAAACGCCCTTGTCCAAGAGGGCCTGGCGGGCGCCGGCATCGACCACCACCCGCCCAGCAGGTGCAATGGCGAAGGCGATCCACAGCTTGCGCGCCGGAAGCCGGCTCGGACGGGCGCGAACGTAAGTGCCAACTCCAGGCACAGAGCCGGCCGCGTCGACCAGTACTTGCGGGCGCTCGGCCGCGGCAATAACCGCCGGCACACCGGACCACGCTGCGATCCTGGCCGCAGCCAGTTTGGAGGCCATCCCCCCGCTGCCGCGCTCGCTCCCCGCGCCGCCCGCCAAAGCCAGGACCTGGTCGACCTCGGCTACCTCTTCGACCAGGCGCGCCTGGCTGTCCAGGCGTGGGTCTGCAGTGAAGAGGCCGGCGGCATCGGTGAGCAGGACGAGGAGGTCGGCATGCACCAGGTGTGCCACCAAGGCCGCGAGCCGGTCGTTGTCCCCAAAACGGATCTCGTCGTCAGCAATGGCGTCGTTCTCGTTGACGACAGGGACCACGCCAAGACTGAGCAGCAAGGCCAGCGTCTGGCGAGCATGCAGGTACTGCGCCCGGTTGAAGAAGTCCAGCGGTGCCAGCAGGACCTGGCCCGTCGCGAGACCGGCGGCGTCGAAGGCCCGCTCGTAATGGCCCATCAACCGGCCCTGGCCCACGGCTGAGACGGCCTGGAGCACCGCCGGGTCGCTCGGGCGTGGGTGTATACCCAGGACCCGCAGGCCCGCGGCCACCGCCCCGCTGGTGACGACGACCACGTCGGAGCCCATGCTGCGCAGCTCAGCCACCTCGCCGGCCAGCTTGGCGATGGCTTTTTCGACTATGTGACCTTCCTCGTCGGTGATCGAGGATGTCCCGATCTTGACGACAACCGTGCGCCGGGCTCCACCACGCCCGTTGGCAGCGGCGGCACTGGTCCGGGCCATCATTTCCGTTTGGCTGCCATGTCAGGCCGCCATGTCAGTCGGGCTGCCAGTCGAACTCGAAGCCACCGATTCGCACCCTGTCACCTTCGCGCGCTCCCGCACGTGCCAGGGCCTTGTCCACGCCCATCCGGTGCAACCGGGCTTGGGCGTACGCGAGGGCGCCGGCATCGGTCAGGTCGGACAGGGCGACGGCGCGCTCGGCCTGGCGCCCCTTGACAACGAGGGCTCCATCGGCGGCTCGCTCCACGACGAAACCAACCGGCAACGGCCGGTGGATGACGACGTCGCTACCCGGCTTGGACTGCTCGGCACGCGCCTGCTCCACCAGCTGGGCGAGCTGGCCAAGTAGCCACTGGATGTTTTGCCCCGTGACCGCTGAGATCATCGGCAGGCTCACCTCGGCCTGCTGCTCGGGGCTGAGCATGTCGGCGCGCGAACCTACGACCAGGCGGGGGCGCTCGAGCAGGGATGGTTCGTAGGTGCCGAGCTCGGACAGCAGGATGCGCTGTTGCTCCTCCGAACTACGCATGTCGTCAGGGGCAAGGTCGATGAGCACCAGCAGGACCCGCGCCCGCTCGATATGGCGAAGGAAGCGGTGCCCCAGCCCCTTACCCTCGCTCGCCCCCTCGACGAGACCGGGGATGTCGGCGGCCACGAACTCGTGCTCGGCGAAGCGGACGACCCCTAGGTGCGGTTCGAGAGTCGTGAAGGGGTAATTGGCGATCTTTGGCTTGGCGGCCGAAATCCGCGAGATCAAAGTCGACTTGCCTGCATTGGGGAACCCCACCAGCGCCACGTCGGCCATGAGCTTGAGCTCGAGGTTGTACCAGACCTCCTCGCCCACCTCG